>CAUHML010000017.1 GCA_959606905.1 uncultured Bacteroides sp.
TGGATTAAAGAATTGTCGGATGAGGAGTTGGAAGAGCTCGTCAGCTTCTCTGAAAACGATATATTTTTGAATTAAGTAACTCAATCAATGATTAAAAATGTAAAGATTATGAAGATGAAATTTATTTATGTAGTTTTGGCTGCTCTCTTGTTGGGAAGCCAGATGACCCTTTCAGCTCAAAATAGAGATAATAAGGAGAAGAAACAACGTCCCACACAAGAGCAGATGATGCAGATGCAGACGAATCAGATTGTTAAAACCTTGATGCTGGATGATGCGACAGCCGCCAAGTTTACACCGGTTTACGAGAAATATCTGAAAGAACTGCGCGAGTGCCGCATGATGAACCATAAACCAAGAGCCGAAAAAGCTCAAGGAACATCGGCTACCGATAAAAAGGATGCTCCGCGACCGGTAATGACTGACGAACAGATTGCTACCATGTTGAGAAACCAGTTTGCTCAAAGCCGTAAGATGCTTGATATTCGTGAGAAGTATTATAATGAATTCAGCAAGATACTTTCTCAAAAGCAAATTATGAAAATCTATCAGCAGGAAAAGAGTAATATGAATAAATTCAGGAAAGAGTTTGACCGCAGAAAAGGTCAGAAACCGGGACAGGGACATCATCAGGGACAAAGACCTCGTGCTCCGCGCCAAGGATAACAATAGGGATTAGGTTATATTATAAGTTTCTGTTTTACTAAATCAACACAACTTGAGCATAGACAGACGTATTTATTCTTTTCAGTACCGTTTGATCAGTTGTTATGTCCTGTTACTGATAAGTTTGGCTGTTTATGCACAGTCCGGCAAAGAGCGTTTTGTCGGGCGTGTTGTTGATACTGAAACCAATCAGCCGGTACCGTTTGCTACGGTCCGGCTTTTGGCTTTACCGGATAGCATCTTATTAGTGGGAGGAGCTACGGATATACAAGGTAAATTTCAGTTAGCTGTTACTATTCCGAAAAGCAAGTCTATTCTATTGCATATCTCTTATATCGGATATACCTCTGTTTATCGGACTATATCTGTTTCAGCAAATAATAAGACACCCACTTTGGGTAATATATCTTTGAGTCCGGAGAGTATTTCATTAAACGAAACCGTTGTTGTGGGACAAGCACCTATGGCGGTGACCGAAGGAGACACTACCGTCTTTAACGCTTCGGCTTATCGTACTCCCGAAGGCTCCATGCTGGAAGAACTGGTGAAACAACTTCCCGGTGGAGAAATAGATGAGGACGGCAAACTGCTGATTCATGGAAAGGAAGTGAAAAAGATTTTGGTGGACGGAAAAGAATTCTTTTCCGACGACCCGAAAGCAGCTCTTAAAAATCTTCCGGTAGAGATGATAGAAAAGCTGAAAGCATACGAACGCCAGTCCGATCTTGCCCGTCTTACCGGTATTGACGATGGTGAAGAAGAAATGATTCTCGACCTGTCGGTCAAGAAGAATATGAAACGAGGGTGGATGGAAAATTTTATGGGTGGTTATGGAAGTAAAGACCGTTATGAACTGGCCAATACTTTAAACCGTTTCCGGGATAACTCCCAATTGACTGTTATCGGGAATCTGAATAACACCAACAACCAAGGCTTTTCTGAAATGCAGGGGGAGTCTGCCAGTTCTTCCGGTAATCTTCGTACTCAAAAAGGGCTGACTACTTCCCGTTCTTTGGGAGTGAATGCCACTCATGACTGGAAGCGCGTCAAATTTCGGTCGAACATTCAATATATGGGCACTGACCGTCTGGAGGACAGTCGTACTACGGTAGACAATTATCTTCGTAAAGACAAATCTATCACCGAAAGTACCGGACACAATCGACAGGGAAACGATAACTTGGTAGCGAATGCTTTCTTGGAGTGGAAAATGGATTCTGTTACAACATTGATTTTTCGCCCTCAATACCGTACGGCTGCCAATGATAGAAGTAGTAACGGTTTTCAGCAAGGGTGGGGCAATGATGTGCTACTGAATGAGCGGGGATCATCAGGAACAACTCATAGCTCATCCTATAATCTGACCATGATGCTGCAACTTAGTCGGAAACTTAGCAGAATGGGAAGAAATATAGCCTTGAAAGTTGATTATGGTACAAATGAATCTTCCACCGACAGAACCAGCCTTTCCACTACCCATTACTTCAAAAACAATGCTAAGAATGTAAAGAATCAAAAGATTGAAGATAGAATGGAGGGGTATAACTACCGGTTACAATTAGTTTATGTAGAACCTTTGCCCTGGTTTCATTTTCTTCAGTTCCGTTACAGTTACCAGTATCGGGTGAACAACTCCGACCGTTTTGTCTACAACTGGAACAAGGAACTGGAAGAATTTGCTCCTGATTATGACGAGGACGCAAGCAATTGTTTTGAGAATCAGTATAGTAATCACCTGTTTAATCTTGCGGTCCGTACTTCTCGTAAGAAATATAATTATAATATCGGTGCTGACTTTGAACCTCAAAAGTCTGTCAGCCGTTCTCTTCTGGAAAAGGCAACTCCGGCAGAAGAACCGTTGCGAAAGTCTGTTTTTAATATTTCTCCTACCGTCAATTTCCGTTATAAGTTCTCCAAACGTACCCGTTTGCAGATTGTATATCGGGGAAAAAGCCGTCAGCCGAATATACGCGACCTTCAACCGGTGACGGACCGCACCAACCCGTTGAATATCCGTGTCGGTAATCCTTCGCTGAAGCCTTCGTATACGAATACTTTCACATTAAATTTCAACTCCTATAATGCCAAACACCAACGGAATATGGTTGCTTCCGTCTTGGCGGAGAATACCATTAATAGTATAACCAACCAAGTGACCTATGATAGCGAATCCGGTGTGCGAACTACCACTCCTCTTAATCTGAACGGTAACTGGCGTGCTATGGGCTCTTTTTCTCTCAATACTCCTTTCAAGAATCGTAGTTGGCGATTCCGTACATATTCATATCTGCAATACAGAAACCAGAACGGGTATAGCACTATAAATAAAGAAGCTCCTGTAAAAAGTACAGTGAAACATCTCACAGCCCGCCAACGCTTGCAATTAACATACCGCACGAAGCAAATGGAAATCAGTGCCCGTGCAGAATTGCTTTACAACAATTCCCATAATAATGTGAAAGAGACACGTACCGAAACTTACGATTACCGCTTTGGCACGGAAGTACAATATTATTTCCCATGGGGGATAGAACTGTTCAGCGACCTTACTTGTTTTCAACGTTCCGGCTATGGATATAGTGGCAATGCCCGCGAAAACCTGATGTGGAATTGTCAGTTGTCGAAAGCCTTTCTGAAACGGAAACGACTACTGCTCCGTTTCAAAATATATGATATTCTTCATCAGGACGTTTCGATGATACGTACGATTACTGCCACTGCTATTCGTGATACTGATTACAATGCGCTGGGTTCCTATTTCATGGTGCATGCTATTCTTCGTTTGAATATGATGGGGCGATAATTGAGAATTAAATTTCTATTTATCCGAAAACCACAGCAGGGTTTTGATTGTTGTTGTCGTACGTGAAAACAATGAAAACCTTGCCGAATGTTTGATTTTGTCAATAAATTGAAGGATAAGGGCCGTTGGCGAATCTTTAAACTGAAGTTGATTGACGCGCGGCTTTACTTTGTTAGTATCTTTGTGGGGCTGCTGACGGGGCTTGTTGCAGTGCCCTACCATTATCTATTGCAGTTTTTCTTCAATCTTCGTCACGATTTCTTTGATGCCCATTTAAAATGGTATTGGTATATTCCTCTTTTTCTGCTGATGTGGGGAATTCTCCTATTTGTTTCCTGGCTCGTAAAAAAAATGCCTCTCATTACGGGTGGAGGGATTCCACAGACACGTGGAGTCATTAACGGACGGGTTGATTACAAACATCCTTTTCGGGAATTGATGGCTAAGTTTGTAGGTGGAATACTCGCATTAAGTACCGGACTGTCTTTGGGACGTGAAGGACCTTCCGTACAGATAGGTTCATATGTGGGATACTTGGTATCCAAATGGGGGCGGGTGCTTAGCGGCGAACGGAAGCAGTTATTAGCTGCCGGTGCAGGTGCCGGATTAGCGGCTGCTTTTGCTGCGCCATTGGCTTCGTCGTTGCTGGTTATAGAATCCATTGAACGGTTCGATGCGCCTAAAACGGCTATTACTACGCTGCTGGCGGGAGTGGTTGCCGGTGGGGTCGCCAGTTGGATTTTCCCTATGAATCCTTATTTTCATATAGATGCCATTGTGCCGGGAATGACTTTTTGGGGGCAGGTGAAACTGTTTCTTCTATTAGCCGCCGTAATTTCCATTTTCGGAAAACTCTTTTCTATCACCACACTTCAGGTCAAACGTATCTATCCTGCCATTAAACATCCGGAATACGTGAAAATGCTGTACCTGCTCTTTATTGCTTTTCTTATCTCTATGGCGGAGTTCAATTTGACTGGTGGAGGAGAGCAATTCTTGCTTTCCCAGGCCATGCATCCGGATACACATATTCTTTGGATTGTCGGTATGATGCTATTACATTTGGTTTTTAGCATATTTTCTTTTTCCTCGGGCTTGCCGGGTGGAAATTTTATTCCTACATTGGTGACAGGAGGACTTCTCGGACAAATCGTAGCATTGATTATGGTGCGACAGGGACTTATTGCATACGAGAATATCAGTTATATCATGTTGATTTGTATGTCCGCTTTTCTTGTGGCAGTAGTTCGCACTCCATTAACGGCTATCGTGCTGATAACCGAGATAACGGGACATTTAGAAGTATTCTATCCTTCGATCGTAGTTGGGGGATTAACTTATTATTTCACTGAAATGCTTCAAATAAAACCTCTCAATGTGACTTTATACGAAGACATGATTCATTCACCTGCATTCAAAGAAGAAGCACGCTACACATTATCGGTTGAGGTCATGAGCGGTTCTTATCTGGACGGAAAGATTGTGGATGAGCTTCGTCTGCCGGAGCGTTGTATTATTATTAATGTTCATCGCGACCGGAAGGACTGGACTCCTAAAGGGCAGAAACTAATGCCCGGCGATCAGGTACAAATCGAAATGGATTCACAGGATATAGAAAAACTGTATGAACCTTTAGTCAGTATGGCGAATATTTATTAGCTGTTCGTTATATATAAATAGCTGATAGATCCTGTCTGCCAGCTATTTTTGTATATCAATGTCTTTTGTTATCTGTCTTTTACTCAACACTTCTTAACCAGGCTATTTCCTCTGCCCACTTACTTTCATCAGGAGTTTCGAGTACCAAAGGTATATTATCAAATCTTGAATCTTGCATTAATCTTTCAAAGAATGCTTTTCCAATTAGTCCCTCGCCGATACTGTCGTGACGGTCGACGTGGGTACCCAGTGCTTTCTTCGAATCATTCAAGTGCATACCACGCAGATAATTGAATCCTACTTCCTTGTCGAATTCTTCAAATACTTTATCGTAATCGTTCACAATATCGTAACCTGCTGTATATGTATGGCAAGTATCAAGGCAAACGCCTACCCGGCTTTTATCATCTACCCGGTCAATAATATATTTTAATTGCCAAAACTCGCTTCCCAGATTACTGCCTTGTCCGGCAGTATTTTCAATAACGGCTGTTACTCCTTTTGTCTTTTCCAGAGTGATATTAATGCTTTCTGCAATAAGTGACAGGCAATCTTCTGTTGCTATTTTATTAAGAGAGCTGCCGGGGTGAAAATTCAGAAGTCTCAAGCCCAGTTGCTCGCAGCGTTGCATTTCGTCCAAGAAAGCGGCACGGCTTTTATTCAGTCCTTCTTCCTCAGGATGCCCTAAATTAATAAGATAACTATCGTGAGGTAGGATATACTCAGGCTGAAAACCGTACTTATCACAATTCTCTTTGAAAAGCCGGATACTTTCTTCGCTCAATGGTTTGCTAATCCATTGGCGTTGATTTTTAGTGAACAGTGCAAAAGCATTTGCTCCTATTTCATGCGCATTTATGGGGGCGAATTCTACGCCGCCGGATGCACTTACGTGTGCTCCGATATATTTCATATTTTGTTCTTTTTTGATTATAATCTGCAAATATAACATTTTTAGAGGAACGAATGTTTGAATGAACAATTAAGATTGTTCTTCTTCAAAAGCAAGCCATGAGTTTCTTGAGGTTTCCTTAGTTAGAAACTCCAGTTTCCAGCCTTGGAACCGGAGTTCCCACGTTTGGAATATCTTCTCGTCCTTATGTTAAATGTCTTTTTTCATTATTAGTCGATTTTCGTTATCGATGCGTTGATAGGATATTTCATTCATGATGCTGCGAATCAGGAAAATGCCAAGCCCACCGATAGGACGTTCCTCAATCGGAAGTGTGATATCTACTTCCTCTACTTGCGTGGGATCGAAAGAAGCTCCTTTATCTGTGAGAAGGAAAATCAGTTGTTTTTCGGTTGAAGTAACTTTCAGTAAGATAATATGTTGCTCTTTGGGAGGGTAAGCGTACATGATAATATTGGCTACAGCTTCTTCCAGTGCCAAATTGATATTCATAACCGTTTCTGCCGGCAGGGAAAGTTCCTCGCCCAGTTCTTCTATAAAACTGGCTAAAACTACTATCTCGTTCAAATTGTTTGAGATTCTAATTTCTTTTTCCATACTGATAATAACTTAACTGTTTGCTGTTCCGGGTTCATATTGAATTAGTAAGATGGTGAGGTCATCACTTGCTTCGGCTTCTTTGACATGGCTTGCAATGGAGTCTACAACAACGCTGACTGTAGTACGCACATCCGACGAGGCATTATCTGATAACATTTCCAATAACTTTTCTTCTCCATATAGTTCTTTATTTATATTTTCAGCTTCTGTCACTCCGTCGGTATAAAGGAACAATTTGCTTTCTTTTTCCAATACAACTTCTTCATCACTGTATTTAAAATCTTCGACGACTCCTACAAATATTTGAGTTTTGAATTCCAAATATGAAACCTGTCCATCAGGATAAATGAGTATGGGAGGATTGTGACCGGCATTGCAAAGTTTCAGTATGCCTGTTTCCAGATCGAGTATGCCGACAATGAGGGTGACAAACATATTGGATTCATTATTGTCGGAAATAGAATTGTTCATTTCCGTAACTATTTTGGCAGGTGAAAGTACATGCTGGGATAACGTCCGGAATAAGCTACGGGTGATAGCCATAAATAGTGAGGCGGGTACTCCCTTTCCCGATACATCCCCAATCAGGAAATAGAGATGATTGCCGTCCATATAGAAATCATAAAGGTCGCCACCCACCTCTTTGGCGGGATGCAGTATGGCATGCAAATCCACATCATTACGATCCGGATAAGGAGGAAATATTTTAGGGAGCATGCCCATTTGTATTTCCCGTGCTATGGAAAGCTCGCTTTCAATACGTTCTTTGCTTGCAGTAGTCTCTTTCAGTTCATTCACGTAAGTCGACAATGATTTTTGCATGTAGACTAATGAATCATATAAGTCTTTGATTTCATCATTCGAGCGGACTAGGGGTAGTGTCACGTCAAACCGCCCTGTGGCAATTTCACGAGCGGATTCCGAGAATTTCTCTAATGGACGGACTAAACGCCGGATAATACTGTATACAATAAGTAGTAATATCAGTATACCGACCAGAAAAGTATAAATGATTTTTCGGGAAGTACTGTCCAGCTCCTGAAGAATAATACGGCTCGGACATACCGTGCATACTGACCAACCGATTTGGGGAATAGTAGTATAGAATGCGTATGAATCATTTCCTTGGTTGTCGAAGCGTATAGTACCTGTATGACCGGCCAGCATTTCACGTCCTATCTGTTCCTGTGAATGGTTTTCTGTGGCAAAGGCTTCGGAAAATATGGTCTCATTCATTATTTTATCCCGGTCTGCATGAGTCAGAAAACTTCCGTTGCGGCTGATTAAGTAAGTATAACTGGAGGGATATGGTTTCAGGAGACTGATCGTATCGGTGAATTGCGTCAGGGATATACTGGCGATAAAGACAGCGAACAGTTCGCCACGGTTGTCATACAAAGGCTTTGAGTAAGTACTCATAATGATATTTCCGCCTCCGTCGTCATAATAAGGTTCACTCCAGTAGGCTTGTTTCTGCATTTTAGGGATAAGATACCAGTCCATACAAGGATAATCATAATTCTGACTGCCTAATACCTGATAGGTTACATGATTTGTTTTGTTATCGAGCGAAGCATAAGGCATAAAATACTTGCCTTTTTCTTTATAGTAGTTTGGGGTGAAAGCTATGCCGCTTTTGACAATAAGTGGATTATTCTTTACGACTGATTCGATGATAAGATGCAATGAATCCGGCAGGTTTATGTTTCTTTCCAATACCCATGTAGATTGATTGATAGTTGTTTCTACCGACATTAGCTGGCTGCTGATTTCTGTTGCTATGTTACTCAATAATCCGTGAGTACGTTCAATGGCGTAACTCGTTACCTTTTCATGGTTATAATTGTAGAACAATGCCATGATAGTAGCAAAGACGATCAACGTGAATGAGAAAACGTAGATACTTAACCGGGTTGCAAAAGAATGGGAAAATGTGTGTTTCATGTCGTGAATTGGTTATTTTACAAAGTCTTCGTAACGAATACTTTTTTTCTTTGAGATGTCTGGTGGCAGTAAAATATCAATTGCCAGATCGAAACCTTCACGACTCAGCCGATAAGGGCGTTGCCCTGTTTTGTCTGTTTGCAATCGCAGTATTTCTTCCAGCATTTTACGCTGGTGATATCGGTTGGTTCCTATATTGTAATGATGTACCTGCTCCATTACAATGTCAAGAGTCTCTTCCGGGTGCTCGTTCGCCCAGTTCCAGCCACGGATACAGGCTCTGACTAGTTTCTGTATCGTTTCGGGATGCTTTTGATAAAATTCTTCAGTAACGTAAAGTCCATCTTCGGGCAAGTTATATCCATAATCGGCAAAACGCATGATATGAGTAGAATCTATCTGCATTCCACATTCGGCAAGTTGTGGAAACTCGTTATAACTTCCCACCATACAAATATCTACTGCTTTTGATAGAAATAGATTGATACCACTGTTAAACCGTATCCATTCTACTTCAATTTGGTATTTGTTCGCGATTCGGTCGAGTAGTTCCTGAGTAAGATGATTCCATACTGCAATTTCTCTGTGTTGTAATGACGGAATTCCTTTTAATGGTGAGTGGCTGACTAGCATCAAACTGTTTTCCTGTGAAGTTTGCAGGATATTTACAATTCGTTTTCCTGCAAAGTATTCCATTAACGCTTGTGATAGATTGGTGATAACTGCCTGCGGCTCTCCTTCTTTAAGATACTGGAATGAGTTTTCCGAATGAGACGGATGTTTCACGTGTACATCAAGTCCTTCTTCTTTGTAGAAGCCCATTTTCTCCGCTACATAGTAACCTGCAAATTGTGCCTGTGCCGTCCATTTGGGGATAAGTGTAACAGACTGTGCATGAACTACGTTTATTAATGAAAATACAGATAGTAGCAGGATGCAGGCTATGATGCGGATTACTTTCATACAGTATGAGTTAGCGTACTGTAAAAAGTCCGGAGCATCCGGTCATATCGAATATTTTACGTATTTCTGGTTTCATCGCCTCCAGGACAAGTTGACCTCCATGTTGCATGACACTCTTTTGCAGTGTAATCAGGCTTCGCAAACCGGAACTGCTAATGTATGATAAGCCTTCGCAATTCACAATTATATTTGGAGTTTTACTAGCTAAAAGAGGTTGTAATACTGTATTGAATGTATTGGCATTTGCTGTATCCAAACGCCCTTCAATAGTGAGAATCGTCACTTCTTCTATTTGGCATAGATTGGTTTTCAAAGTAGCTTCAGGCTTGAAGTCCATATCTATATTCTTGGTAAGAATTAATTCGTTATGATTATCTGTGGAATGATATTCTACTTTGTCCATTGTACGCCGGATCAGGAAAAGTCCCAGGCCTTGTGTCAGTTGTTGGTCGAGAGATTGTACATTGTCAGATGTTTCTTTGGCAGTAGGATCGAAGGAAATTCCGTCGTCTATAATTTGTGTAACCAGCATTCCGGGAGCAACAGATGTTCGAAGGATGATTTCACTTTCTTTATTGGAAGGGTAGCCGTAACGGATAATATTGGTAACCGCTTCTTCAATAGCGAGGTTGAGGCTCATTGTGATACCTGCCGGTAATTGTAATGACATTCCTAATTCTTCGATAAATAGAGCAATTCTTGCAACTTCATCCAACTGATTATCAATGATAATTTCTTTTTCCATGTTTTTTAAGTAGCGTGTCATATTTGTATGGCTTTTGTTTGATTGAATGCTGCGCAAAAGTACGGATTTCTGTTAAGAATAGGAAATTAATTCAGATGAAATCCTTCCGATATTGGCGAAAATCTTTAGGAAAGGACATCTTTTAGCCGATAAATCATTTTTTAGCATGAAATCTTATTTGGACAACTTTCTTTTTCAGAGATATGGTAATGAAAAGTAAATAAGCCCGGCATAAGATACCGGGCTTATTTTATTGTTCGGATGTTGAAATCAGAAGACTATTTAGCTAAATCGCCTATCTCATCCAAGTTCTTTTGAATATCTTCGTCGGTTAATGAGTAGTTCACCAAATCACCTGCCAGATATTTGTCGTAAGAAGCCATGTCAATCAACCCATGCCCGGAAAGGTTGAACAGGATTACTTTTTCTTCTCCTGTTTCTTTGCACTTATTGGCTTCGCGAACGGCTGCTGCGATAGCATGGCAGGACTCCGGAGCAGGGATAATACCTTCCATTTGTGCAAACAGGCAACCGGCTTCGAACGATTCCAGTTGCTGGATATCTACCGCTTCCATGAGATTATCTTTGAGTAATTGTGAAACGATGACACCTGCACCATGATAACGAAGGCCGCCTGCATGGATATGAGCCGGAGCAAAGTTGTGTCCTAATGTAAACATCGGGAGTAATGGGGTGTATCCGGCTTCATCACCAAAATCATACTGGAACTTGCCGCGTGTCAATTTCGGGCAAGAAGCGGGCTCGGCGGCAACGAAACGGGTTTTCTTGCCTTCCAGTATGTTATGACGCATGAAAGGGAAGGAAATACCACCAAAGTTGGAACCGCCTCCGAAACATCCGATTACTACATCCGGGTATTCACCGGCCATTTCCATCTGTTTTTCCGCTTCCAGACCGATAATTGTCTGATGAAGGGTAACATGACTAAGTACGGAACCAAGTGTATATTTGCAGTTAGGAGTCATTTGAGCAAGTTCGATAGCTTCGGAAATAGCTGTTCCGAGTGAACCCTGATAAGTAGGGTGTGCAGTCAGGATATCTTTTCCGGCGCGGGTAGACATGGACGGAGAAGGAGTAACCTGTGCTCCGAAAGTCTGCATGATACTACGGCGGTAAGGCTTCTGTTCGTAGCTGATTTTCACCTGATAAACGGCAGCTTCGAGTCCGAAAACTTTGGCTGCATAAGAAAGAGCGGCCCCCCATTGTCCGGCACCGGTTTCGGTAGTCACGTTGGTAACGCCTTCTTCTTTACAGTAATAAGCCTGTGCCAAAGCGGAGTTCAACTTATGAGAGCCGATAGGGCTTACACTTTCATTTTTAAAATAAATGTGTGCCGGAGTACCGAGCGCTTTTTCCAGTCCGTAAGCACGAACAAGCGGAGTACTGCGGTAGTATTTGTACATTTCACGGACTTCTTCCGGGATTTCAATCCATGCATCGGTCTGGTTAAGTTCCTGATGACACAGTTCTTTAGCGAAAATAGGATACAGGTCTTCCGCTTTCAGCGGCTGTTTTGTTCCCGGGTGCAAAGGAGGCATTGGCTTATTGACCATGTCAGCCTGAATATTGTACCAGTAGTGTGGAATTTCTTCTTCCGGCAGGATATACCGTTTTCTTTTGTCACTCATAATATTGTGGTTTTTTAGTTTTCCGCTGCCAAATGTAGACAAAATTTTTAATATTCGGATGTTTTTGTCAACAAAGAATCGGATTCGATTGTTATTTTAGTTAAGTTTGCACGGCATTATATAAAAAATGCGATATGAAGATTTATCATAAGTTTTTGTTGTATCAGAACAAACTACTGAAACCTTATGTACGTATCTTATTGGGTTTAGTAGAAGCACTTACTTATCTGGCGTCTTTGTTGTTGATCGTCGGAGTGATTTACGAACATGGCTTTCCGCTATCGGTTGATGAAGTGGCGAAAATTCAGGTCCTGTATAAGGCTGTATGGATTATTTTTCTGGTTGATGTGACTCTTCATATCTCACTTGAATATAGAAGTACAAAGAAACAATACCGGCGGTTGGCCTGGATTTTGAGCGGTTTGCTGTATCTGACTTTGATACCGGTCATTTTCCACCGTCCGGAAGAAGAAGGGGCAATCCTGCAATTTTGGGAGTTTCTGGACGGGAAGTTTTATCATCTTGTCTTATTACTAATTTTTTCTTTTCTGAATTTGTCCAACGGACTGGTCCGTTTGTTGGGGCGTCGCACTAATCCTTCTCTGATATTGGCAGTCAGCTTTTTGGCTATCATTCTGATTGGTACGGGGTTATTGATGTTGCCACGATGCACGGTGAATGGCATTACCTGGGTGGATTCATTGTTTACGGCTACCAGTGCGGTATGTGTGACGGGGCTGGTGCCCGTTGACGTATCGACTACATTTACTACCGGCGGACTTGTTGTTATCATCCTGCTGATCCAGGTAGGAGGATTAGGTGTAATGACATTGACCAGTTTCTTCGCTATGTTCTTTATGGGAAATACTTCTCTTTACAATCAGTTAGTGGTACGTGATATGGTTAGCTCCAATTCGCTTGGCTCCTTATTGTCCACGTTATTATATATCTTGGGATTTACATTGGTGATTGAAGGTATCGGCATGATTTCTATCTGGTTCAGCATCCACGGAACACTTGGAATGACTTTGGAAGGCGAACTGGCTTTTGCTGCTTTCCATTCTATTTCCGCTTTTTGTAATGCAGGTTTCTCTACACTTTCCGGTAATTTGGGAAACTCTATGGTAATGACCAACCATAACTGGCTGTTTATTTCCGTCTCTTTTCTGATTATTCTGGGAGGTATCGGTTTTCCTATTCTGGTTAATTTCAAAGATATTGTACTGTATCATTTGCGTCATTTCTGGAAGTTTGTACGTACGCGCAAGTTAGAAAGGCATAAGGTGTCGCATTTGTATAATCTGAATACGAGGATTGTGTTGATTATGACATTTCTGCTTTTGGTAACCGGCACATTGGCGATTGCCGCTTTTGAGTGGAATGCTTCGTTTGCCGGTATGCCTGTTGCAGATAAGTGGACGCAGGCTTTCTTCAATGCTACTTGTCCGAGGACGGCTGGTTTCAGCAGTGTTGATTTAGCTTCTTTGAGTGTACAGACTTTGTTGGTCTATTTAGTGCTGATGTGGATTGGTGGTGGTGCTCAATCTACTGCCGGTGGGGTGAAAGTGAATGCTTTTGCAGTGGTTGTCCTGAATCTTGTGGCCGTGTTGCGTGGCTCGGAACGGGTGGAGGTATTCGGAAGGGAACTTTCTCATGATTCTATCCGTCGTTCTAATGCGACAGTGGTTATGTCGTTGGGCGTACTGTTTCTTTTTATCTTTATATTAAGTATACTGGAACCGCAAGCCTCTCTAATGGCATTGACTTTCGAATGTGTGTCGGCGCTTAGTACGGTAGGTTCTAGTCTGAATCTGACACCTAATTTATGTGATGCAAGTAAATTGTTAGTGGCGTTGTTGATGTTTATCGGGCGTGTGGGCTTGATAACGTTAATGCTGGGAATTATCAAACAGAAAAAGAATACAAAATACCGTTATCCGAGTGATAACATTATCATAAACTAAAGATATGAAGTACATTATTATCGGTTTAGGAAACTACGGTCGTGTGTTGGCTGAAGAGTTATCGGCACTGGGACACGAGATTATTGGTGCGGATATTAGTGAAAGCCGCGTAGATAGTATAAAAGATAAGGTTGCTACTGCATTTGTGATTGATGCAACGGATGAACAGGCTTTGTCCGTGCTTCCTCTGAACAGTGTCGATATAGTGATTGTCGCCATAGGTGAGAATTTCGGCGCATCGGTGCGTGTGGTTGCTTTGCTGAAACAAAAGAAGGTTGCTCATATCTATGCCCGTGCCATTGATATGGTGCATAAAGCCGTGCTTGAAGCATTCAGCTTGGAGAAGATATTGACACCGGAAGAAGATGCGGCCCGCAGTCTGGTGCAACTGCTGGATTTTGGAACAAGCGTGGAAGCTTTCCGTGTCGATTCGGAATATTATGTCGTCAAGTTTACAGTCCCGAAAAAGTTTGTAGGATACTTTGTCAATGAGTTGAATCTGGACGAAGAATTTCACTTAAAACTAATCGGATTGAAGCGGGCGGATAAAGTAACTAATTGTCTGGGTATTTCTTTAATGGAGCTTCATGTGAAGAATGAACTTCCGGGGGACGAGAAAGTAGAAGAAGGGGATGAATTGGTGTGCTACGGTAAATATCGTGACTTCCAATCCTTTTGGAAAGCTATTTGATTATTATTCATCTTTAAATATAAAAAAATGCGATTAAAAAGACTACTATTACCGGCTATTTTGTTGCTGGTTTCTGTTTTTGTGAAGGCACAAAAGAGTAATGAATTTACAGTGTTGCAATGGAATGTATGGCAGGAAGGTACCATGATACCAGGCGGATATGATGCTATTATCAATGAGATAGTCCGTCTGAAGCCTGACTTTGTGACTTTCAGTGAGGTGAGGAATTACAATAAAACGAATTTCACGGCACGTGTGTGCGCTTCACTTCAGGAAAAGGGACTGAAGTATTATTCTTTTTATACTTATGATACCGGTTTACTAAGCAAGCATCCTATCACGGACTCTTTGACGGTTTTTCCGGAAAAGAATGACCATGGAAGTATTTATCGTCTAACAAGTTCCGTGAACGGAAAGAAGGTAGCGGTTTATACTGCCCACCTGGATTATCTGGACTGTGCATATTATAACGCCCGTGGCTATGACGGCTCTACCTGGAAAGAAATTCCACTGCCGGCGTCAGTAGATGAAATTATGAAAGTCAATGTAGCCTCTCAGCGGGATGATGCGATTCGTATGTTTATCGCCCAGGCTGAGAAAGACCTTGCAAACGGCTATCGGGTGATCGTGGGAGGGGACTTCAACGAACCTTCCCATCGCGATTGGATTGAGAAAAATAAGAACTTGTACGACCACAACGGCTTTGTTGTACCCTGGACAGTTACCACTTTGTTGGAAGAAGCTGGCTTTATTGACAGCTACCGTAAGATTTATCCCAATCCTCTGACGCATCCGGGATTTACCTATCCTTCGGATAACCTGGCAAAAACTCCGGAAAAGATAACATGGGCTCCTAAAGCGGACGAACGGGATCGTATTGATTTTATCTTCTATAAAGGAAAAGGATTGAAAGCAAAGAAAGCCGTTTTGTTTGGTCCGAAAGAATCTATTGTCCGCTCTCAACGTGTAGAGGAAACATCAAAAGATGAATTCATAGTACCGCTTGATGTGTGGCCGACAGACCATAAGGGATTGCTAGTGACATTTATCTGTAAATAATCGACTTTAATATTTTAGGCACAGATTACACGGTTTTAGAACTATGATTGCATAAAGCAACAGGGTAATCTGTGCCTAAATAATAGTATAGGGTAGGATGGATTTCTCTATTTCTTATAATTCTACCCTTTTATTTTGCCTGAAGATGGACTGTTCCGGTTTTCACTCCACTTGCCTTGGCAGTCAGTACAAGATCTCCGGCAATCTCTCCTGCCTGTACAATCGCTGTCAACATTCCATGGAAAGCGTGCATCTTCGGAAGGTGGAATTGTTCCAGATTGGTAGGGTCGCCGTTAGCAACAGCCCGGAACTTACCGGCTCCTTTTACGGAGAAGTGAATCAGGCGGCTATCGGTAGGACAGAGGTTACCATCTTTGTCTACCACTTTCACAGTGACGTAGGCGAGGTCTTTTCCATCGGCTGTCAGTTCGTTGCGGTTGCTGACCAGTTCGATATGATGAGGCTTTCCGGCAGTGCGTACTGTCTTTTCCGCTACTGCTTTTCCGTCCTTATTGTAGGCTACAACTTTTACTTCGCCCGGTTCGTATACGGCATCCATCCACATTAAGCGGTAACGGCTCTTTAAAGAACTGTTATTCTTGCTTTGTTTACCGTAGCTTTTTCCGTTGATAAACAGTTCGGCAGTAGGGTAGTTGGTATATACGAATACCGGGGTCACCTCACCTTCGCGTCCCGGCCAAGTCCAATGAGGAAGGATATGTAGCGTTTCTGCATTTTTGTTCCATACGCTACGGTAGAGATAATAGCGGTCCTTAGGGATACTGGCAAGGTCGATAATACCAAACATAGAACTATGATTCGGCCATGAATTGACATCATATGGTGAAGGTTCACCCAAATAATCGAATCCTGTCCATACGAATTGTCCGATAGTCCAGTGGTTATCATCGGCTAAGGCGAAATCTTCATCCGGGATATTCGACCACGGACATGCTTCCACGTCATACGAAGAACATTGGTGGTCTTCATATTTGGCACCTTTCTTTTCTTCTACCGGAAATTTGTAGACTCCGCGTGAACTGACAGTGGAAGCCGTCTCGCTACCAAGAATCAAGTTCTGCGGAAGCTGGTCGTAAGATTCTTTATAACGCTGTGTGCGATAATTAAGTCCCGGAATGTCAATCATGGCTGCAAAGCCGTTGGCAAGCACACAAGACACTTGATCCATACCGCAAGTCACGGGACGAGTAGGGTCTTCACGGTGGCAGATATCCTGCAAGAACTTGGCCACTTTATAACCGACAGGACTGCATTGAGTAGGTACTTCATTACCGATACTCCACATCACTACACAAGGATTGTTGCGGTAATTATGAAGCATATTTATCATATCGCGTTCTGCCCATTCGTTGAAATAACGGTGATAACCGTTGTCGCATTTGGCAATATCCCATTCGTCAAACGGTTCAATCATCATCATAAATCCCATTTCATCACATAATTCAACGAGTTCCGGAGCCGGCATATTATGCGATGTACGGATAGCATCACAACCCATATCCTTCAAAAGGGTAAGTTGATGGCGGAGTGCCGCTACATTGATAGCTGCTCCCAACGGACCTAAATCATGATGATTACATACACCCTGGAATTTCCGGTGTTCTCCGTTCAGGTAGAAACCTTTATCGGCGATAAATTCAATACTGCGGATACCGAAGCGGGTCGTATAGGTATCTACCAACTTATTATCTGCATAGATTTTAGAAACCGCTTTGTAGAGCGACGGGCTTTCCGGCGACCAGAGTTCAGGTGCATTTACGATGAAGTTCTGTTCAAACGGCTGTCCGTGATTGATACGGCCGGTATTTTCTTTGCGGGTAACCACCTTTCCGTGTGGGGAAAGAATTTCCGTCTCCATGCGGATTTGTGTTTTTTCACCGGCATTGTCTATCCTCGTTTGCAGGCGTACGGCTGCAAATTCTTTACTGACATGAGGAGTCGTAATCTGCGTTCCCCATACAGGCACGTGGATTCTATCAGTAACAATCAGGTGTACATTGCGGTACAAGCCCGCTCCCGGATACCAACGTGAAGATTGCGGACGGTTTTCCAGCCGTACGGCCAGTGTATTGCTCTTTCCGTTTTTGTTCAGGAAAGGAGTGACATTGCAATGGAAAGAATTGTAACCGAAGGGCCAGAAACAAGCCTCCTTACCATTCACATAAACGCGGGCTTCACTCATAGCACCGTCAAAGAGCAGAGTCACTTCTTTGTCGGCGGGAGTATCAAAACTAGTACGGTACCAGCCGGAACCTACATAAGGCAGTCCCCCTGTGCGTCCTGTTTTCAAAGACGCCTTTTCCTCAAAATTTTGTGTGATGGCCACATTCTGAAGATCATTGTTCATATCGAAAGGACCAAAGATAGCCCAGTCATGTGGAAGGACGACTGATTCCCATTGGGTGTCATTAAACTCCGGCTGACTGGCCTCTTTGATATCTCCTTTGCTGAATTTCCAGTTCTTTTCGAGCAATGTCTCGCTACGCTGTGCTTGCAGGCTGCAAGCAGCTGCCAACAAAAGTGCAGTTGCTAACTGTTTTTGGTGTTTCATGTTCATTTATCTCTTAAAAGCATTAAATGAATTGGTGGGTTTGCCACTGTCATCGAACATCCCTTTACTATAACCTTTCCAGTTACCGTAACATTGAGGTTCCCAGGTAAATACTCCCAGACATTGGTCTACTTGTTTGGCTTTGGTAACGAAGTCTGTATAGAAGGCTTCCGCTTCTTCGTAATCCCAACTAATACCGATTTCACACATCATTACCGGAGTATTGTATTTGGCTATTAACGCTTTCATATTGGCGATACAATCATTATTCATCGCTTCCCAGTCGTCCGGTGTGTGTGCGTCTTCGGTTGATATGTCTGGATAAAGTGACATACCGATGATGTCCCATTTGGCATTGTTTTCGTGTAAGTAGCCGAAGATCCTATTGTACAGGCTGGTATTATTTCCTTGGTCAAGATGAACAATAACTTTGGCTTCCGGATAGACTTCTTTTACAGCATCGTAACCCGCTGTGACAAATGATGCGAAATTAATCCTTCCTTCTTCACTTGTAGTTTGTCCGGTAGGGAACAACATTCCTTGATGTGTTTCGTTACCCACTTGTACCCATTCCACGTCAATACCTTTCTCTTTCAATGCACTGAGTACATCTTTCGTATGGTCGGCGATAGCTTGCTTCAATTGCTCTACGGAGTAATCTGCCCATGCTTGGGGTTTAGCTTGCTGTGAAGGATCAGCCCAACGGTCGCTGTAATGAAAGTCAATCATGATACGGTAGCCCAAGTTATGGGCTCTCCATGCTTTGAGCACTACATCTCCTTTGTTACACCAACCTCTCACATCATCAGTGTCATTCTCCGGATTTACCCATACACGCAGGCGAATGGCATTCATTCCTAAATCACGCAATAGGGACATACATTCCTGTTCTTTTTCTTCGGCAGTATAGAACTTATATCCGGAACTTTCCATTTCCGTTAACCAGCTGACATCGGCTCCTCTGGCGAAACCTGACATATCATAAGTTACTTCTTCCTTTTCCGGGAAGACCGGTGTGTCATTGTCATCGCTGCAAGCGGTGAAAAGGCTTCCGCCAAGTAGGGCGGAAGCTATGAATAGAATCTGTTTAAATCGTTTCATAATGTTCTGTTGATTATTGTTTATCCATAGTAAATGTTAGGGAAGCAATGTCAAGGGTAATTGCATAAGTACCGGTTTCAGCAGGAACAATACTTCCGCTTCCATTACTGTCGGTCAAGTATAGTTTTTCTTTATTTCCCTTTAATGCCCAGTTCCATACCAAACCGTTTTCTGCATTATTAAGCAGGAAGTAGAAACCGTAGTTATTGCCCAGATTATCAATGATAACGGTGGCTTTCCAAACTTTGTTTGTTTCATCGTATGTCATCAAATCTTTGTTTAAATCCCAATTGTTAAACTCACCACAGACATTGATTTGGGTTATTTCTGTTGCTCCCCAAGTCATGTCGGCCAGACTGGCTGTGACAATGAAAGTACGACATTCTTCCTGGTGGAACCAGATATTCTGTCCGCCGTCCGCCAGTTTGTATTCATCGTTGGAGTCGCATCCATACCAGATACCGGCTGTTTGGTCTACAATCTTAAAATTATCCCAACCATTAGTCATTTGGTAAACACCTTGATAACTTCCGTGATGTTCGCCGCTATTGTCGTAAACAGGGTTTAATGTAGCTAACCAGCCCTTTCCATCCATGTTTCCTACACCCTGCATTTCCAGATAAGAAGGATAAGTAGGTTCACTACTTCCACCTTCCGTAACGCTAACAGTCCATTGTTCGGGATTATTAAGGTCAATAACCAGCGTACATTCTCCCGTAGCCGGAACACTTACCGTTATATTTCCGGCTGTTGCAGTCTCACCTGTACTGAATGTCAGTTGTCCGGCAGTTCCACCGAAAGCAAATGGGGTATCTTTGGCTTTTGTATCGTCAATGGCATTATCGGAACCGCTGACACTGGTATTGTTGTAAAACTTACCTGTTCCTTGAAGTTGAATGTTGATATTCGTACCTTCCGTACCCGTAAATACACCTTTCCATTGGTTATCTGTACGGCTGTATTGCATATTGATACCTTCTATGCCGCTTACATTCAGTTCGGGTATCAGTAAGGCGTTCCATTGTTTCTGAGCGGTATTTACATTCACGAAATAACATCCCGACTGACCGGGGAACCACATATCCCATGTTCCTTCCGCTGCGTCTGTTGTCAACAAGAATGGAGTTCCTACTCCACCGGATTGGGCTGTATGCCAGGTTGTTCCGTCTGCTTCCTGTACGTAAATGCCTTCCCAAGCCGCTGCCCCGAAGAATCCGCTATATTGTCCGTCAGCATTTGCCGAATAGAAATCCTGACCGGAATCTTGACCGCTACCCTTGTTGATAATGCTGGCGTAATGCATATCAATAGGATAAGGAGTCACTGTGACTGCCACTGTATTGCTATATACAGGAGCGATGTTGCTGCCATTGCTTCCTGCCAGTCGGAAATAAAGAGGAGCGGCTTCTTCAGCCGGTGCATTTAGTTTGTAAGCAATGATGTTCAGAGCGGCGACTGTATAACTTTTGGATACTCCGTTTTCCGTAGATTCGATAATGCTGCCTGAAAAATCTTCAGACCGGGATACTTGTACGGTAGTTTGAATGCCGCTGGTCGCTTGATATCTCGGGTCGCTGATTTGCAATGTCTGGTCGCTCCAGGCAAGGGATAATGCGTAAAGCTTGGCAGTAGCTTCCGTCAGTACAACGGCATTGGTAGAAGCGATTAAGTCACTCTCCACCGGGCTGGAGAGATAGAATTTCTCTCCGTCTTTCTCACACGCTCCTAATAAAAGGAGTGCGGAGAGTAAAGCCAACAGGGTATTTATTTTTTTCATATTGTTGTATCGAATAAGCGTGATTAATAGTTTTCATTGTATAGGTTCGGGTTGGCGGTTAACTCGGTAGTCGGTATCGGGTAAATATTGTACCGGCTGTTTACCGCTGTTCCTTCTTTTACTCCGCCTTTCCATTGCCATAAGTAACCATTGGTAGTGAATACTCCGTAGCGGATTAAATCGGTACGGCGATGTCCTTCCCAATAAAGTTCGCGGGCGCGTTCGTCCAAAATAAACGATAGATTGATTTGGCTTGCGTTTTTATTATTGCTGTCGTCACCGTATGCTCTTTCTTGGATTTGGTTGATATAACCGACAACTTCCGTTGCTGTTGTTCCGCTTCCACCTCGTACAAAGGCTTCTGCTATCATCAGATATACATCTGCCAGGCGGAACAAAGGATAATCCGTGTTTACGCCACCGTCTGCGGTATTGGAAGCTGTTTCTCCTGCATCCGTCAGGTTCGTCCATTTCTCTACAAAGTAACCGTTACTTTGGTCGTCAATCTTATCCAGGTTCAGTGTTTGCCCATCAGTGAAAAACATGGCCCGTTTATCTTCTTCTCCGGTAAACAGGGAGGGGATTTCTCCGCGTACACGGAACATACCCCAACCGCTTTTCACTCCGTAATCTTCCGGCTTCTGCAAATCCGAAGTATTACTAACCGCACCACAGACAATATAAGTGGAAGAGCCCCACGAAACGGTATGCGTAGCGTCTACCGGCAAAGTGAAGATGATTTCGTTAGCAGTACGTTTATCGTTATCAGCGTTGAATAACTTGCTGTAATCATCTTCCAATGAATACCCTTGCTTGATAACCTCTTTACAAGCACTGATACATTCGGTATATTTCGGTGTATTGATGTAAACTTCCGCGTTCAGATACAGCTTGGCCAATAAGGTATAAGCAGCTCCCCGGGAAGCCCGTCCGTAAGGACAGTTGGCTCTGTCGAGCATATCGCTTGTGATACTTGTCAGTTCCGATTCAATATAGCTGAAAACTTGTGCAGCCGTGTAGCGTGGTGGCAGATAGCCGACAGTCGGGTCGTTCTCTGTTACAAACGGGATGTTGCGGAACAAATCCATTGCATGATAATAGAACAAGGCACGCATGAAACGGGCTTCGGCACGGTAATGGCGAATTTCAGTCTGTTCCTGTTCCGTAAACCGGGCAATGCTCTCATCCGTAGCATTACGAAGAAATTCGTTACATAATGCAATGTTGTAATAAATACGATAGTACATATCCGATACCCAAGGGTCATTGGCGTCCCAGCTCAAGTAAGTCAGACCGGTAACGTTATCACCCGACAGCCAGGTAGAAGCTACTTCATCTGTTCCACATTCTTGTAGATTGAAGAAGCAACGCATATAATCCTGACCGCTGTTACTGCTCAAATCCGGATCACCGCCCTTTTCCTGACCGGTGGTTACCATAGCAGCGTATATTTTCCCTAAAACGGCCTTATAGTTATCGGCACTTGTGTAGATCGTGGAAGATGTTTCGTCTTCATGCGGATATTGGTCCAAATCGCCTATACAGGAACTCAACAGCAATGCGCTGCAAAAATAGAAAGCTGTATATAATATCTTTTTCATGATTCGCTTGTTTTTAAAAGTAATTAGAAGTTGAAACCTACGTTAAGTGAGAATGTACGTGGGCGGGGGTAGAAGGAATTATCCACTCCGTTGGGGACTTCCGGGTCTACACCACTGTATTTCGTGATACAGAATACATTCTGAACCATTGCACTGACATTCAAGCTGCATCCTTTACAAATCTGCCCGAAGTTATAGTTCAATGACAGATTATCCATTTTCAGGAAAGAAGCATTCTCCACATAGTAATCGGACAAGTATTGGCGGGACTTGAAGCCGGTTTTCAGATAACTACGCGACAGGTTGTTCAACTGATAAGAGTTGTAGCTCACTGTTTCCCAGGCTCCGGCATTCATAGCCATAGCATTGTAAACATAGTTACCGATATTGGCACGCAGGCTGGTGCTCAACGTCCATTTCTTCCAGCGTAGGGAAGTGCTGAAACCGAGGATATAGTCAGGAGCGGGAGAGTGGTAACGGTATAAATCTTCCGTATTGATTTCTCCGTCTCCGTTAAGGTCTACATAAGCGCCTTCTACGGGCTTCCCGGTTTTTTCGTCATAGAGCTGGTGATAGACGTAGAACATATAGGGGGCATATCCTTCGGTCAACGTCTGTACCTGATAGCTGTCAATATAAGGGCCGACCGAAGTATTAGTTGCGGCAGCACCGGCTACGAGAGACAGGTTCTTTACTTTCATCTTTTGCCATGTCATATTGAAACTGATATCCCAGTTCCAGTCTTTAGTTTGAACAGGGGTTGCGTTTATGCTGAATTCGATACCCTGACTGTCTACATTTCCTACGTTTGTAGTGATATTACGATCGAAGGTCGTCCCGGCTGCGGCGGGAACCGTGGCAATCAAGTCCTTTGTTTGGCGGGTGTAGTAGTCGAAGCTACCTGTAATGCGGTCTTTCAGGAAGCCGAAGTCGAATCCGACGTTCCAGGAAGTAGTTGTTTCCCATTTCAAATCGGGCACATAGGAACTGGGACGGTAGGTATGAATGTATCCGTTACCCATGCTGGCTTCCGCACCGTTTTGGCTTTGAGTGTAAATAGGCAGGTAATTATAATTGCCGATACCGTCCTGCTGTCCGGTCACACCATAGCTGGCACGGAGCTTCAAGTTACTCAATACTTTATTGTCTTTCAGGAAAGATTCTTCTGTCACTCTCCAGCCTAAAGCTACCGAAGGGAAAGTACCCCAACGTACATTTTTGGCGAAACGGGAAGTGGCGTCCCGGCGGATAGTCGTAGTCAGCATATAGCGTGAATCGAAAGAATAATTCAGACGGCCGTAGTAGGAGAGCAACACGTGGCGCTCATCTTTCGCTTTGGATGTCTTTTGTATCTCTCCCAACGTGTTCATTTCGCTATAAAGCGGTGTAGTCGATTTCCAGTACTGATAGTCGTAACCGGCTGTCACGTCAAAGCTACTCTTGATAGATTCGACGAGCTTGTTGTAATTGGCATATAAGGTAAGCAGACGGTTCTCCTTCTTTTCGGGGCCGTAGCTGTAATCCAGACCGGAAGTATTGTAGTTCTGTGCCGCTTCTGCCGGAACATATACGCTACCTTTACCTTGTGCGTAGTCATAGCCCAGTGTAGCGTGCAGTTTCAGATCGGGGAAGAAGTGAACACGGTAATCCGCATCGACATTTCCGATAAAACGCCTTACGTTACTTTGAGAATCATTCATCTTGATAAGTCCTACGGGATTCATTACGGCGCCGTTGACAGGGGCGCCTGTGTTGTCTGTCGCTTCCGTGTATCCGCCGAAGGTATTCAGTCCTGAATAAACGGGAATGGTCGGGTTCATGGTAGCGGCTGCCCAGATAGCGTCTGTATTGCCGAATGTATTGTTGTTGATAGAACCCTTGGCGTTAATATTCAGCTTCAGGTGGTCTTTGAAGAAAGAGGGAGTCAGCATAATGCTTCCCGTATAGCGTTCCGCATTATCAGTGCGTAGCAGACCGCTTTGGTTATAATAACCTACCGACACACGGAACGGCCAGTTCTTGGCAATCTTTCCGGAGACGCTCAGATTATTATCCGTACCGAAAGCATTCTGATAGATCTCATCGTTCCAGTTCGTGCGGGCTGTTCCCAACAGAGCTTGCTGGGCAGAAGTTCCTTGTGTCCGAATCGTGTTGACAAATTGGTCGTAGCTTAACATATCCGCCAGTTTGGTGCGTGTCTGAATGGAGTTGGTAGTGCTGAATGTGATTTGCAGTTTGTCCGAAGTCCCTTTCTTGGTAGTGATAAGGATTACCCCGTTGGATGCACGCGAACCGTAGATAGCGGTGGAAGAAGCATCTTTCAGAATGGTCATACTTTCAATGTCGTTCGGGTTGATGAGGCTCAGAAAGTTTCCGTCGTTCCCGCTGATACCACCCTGTTCCAAAGGAACACCGTCCAAAACAATCAACGGGTCGTTGCTGGCATTCAGTGAGGCACCGCCACGCACACGGATGGTACTTCCCGCCGTAGGCGAACCACTATTGGACATAATCTGCACGCCGGAGATTTTTCCGTTAATCAGTTGCTCGGGAGAGCTGACCAGTCCCATATTGAAGTCTTTGCTGCTGACGTTTGTTACCGAACCGGTCAGGTCGCTTTTTCGTTGCGTTCCATATCCGATAACAACTACATCACTCAATACCTGTGAATCACTTTTCATCTGTACGTTCAGTACAGAGCCGCTTGTAGGAAGGGCAACTATTTTAGTCTCATATCCCACATAAGAGAATTGCAACTCTTTGTTGCCCTGCGGTACGTTCAATGTGTAGTTACCGTCAAAGTCGGTAACCGTACCGGTAGAAGTGCCCACGATGAGGATACTTACTCCGATCATCGGTTCTTTGTTCTCATCAATCACTTGTCCGGTGATTTTCTTGCCGCCCTGTTGGGCAAAGGCAGGAATGATACCTCCTAAAAAGGCTGTACACAATATAAGGAGTACAGTCAGTTGGCGTAGATTTAAGATATTCCTGTTCATAATTAATGTGTTATTGATAATAGATTTATTGTATTATTATTGTTTGGGACGCTGGGTGAACATATCCGGCTATTCCAGCCACACGTCTCCAAGTTCAATCTCTACGGTTGGTTTGCCGGTTCCAGGCATTGACAGTTCCAGTTTCTCTATCTTCTCCGGTCGGAAAGGAATTACCGTCTCCGGGTGGAAATACTGTTTCAGGAATGTCGGATAAGCTATGGGCAACAATGCGGTATCCGTTAGACGCAGTTCTTTCAGAGGAATCCGTACAATGCCTTCTGCTGACGGAGCAGGGCAGAGACTTTTGTAGGTATATCCGTCCGAAGTGACAAAACCTGCGCTGAGTCCTTGCGGAAGAGGTTTGTTTCTATTTACACGAATACAGAGCGTAGTGCAACTTTTCACTTTATCTTTTCTTCCTTCGATTTCATCTTTTACGAATGCGCGGAGGAAGTGTTGCGGATTCTTTCCTTTCGGTGTGAAACAGAACCGGAGCAACGGCTTCTCAATCGGAGAAGAATCAAGTAAGGTACGTTGCAGGTCGTTCCATTCAGGAAGTGTATATGCTTCTATCCGGCTATCTGTATCCGTTACTTTCAGTAGTTGTATCGCACTACCAGAAGCGACAACACGTGTAGTCCAGTAGAAATCGGAAGTATAGTTCCAGTCCAATGGACTTCCTTGGATTCCCGAGGAACTTCCGGTGACGGAATTTCCGGCGGGATAAGTATGGGTGCTGTCGCCCCGGCAGACGATGATGTTATACTTGAAACAATCTTCCTTTATATCTGCAGCGGGCAGGATAGCCTGATATGTATAGCCGCTTGTACGTTTCATCTTTATGTACGGGTTATGCTCGTTCCAAAAAGACACCTTATCCGTGTATATAATGACAGAATCCGGAAAAACGCTTCCTGCTACTTGCGCATTAATAATCAATGCTTTGCCTGCTTCGGCAATGCTTGCTGGAGTATGAGTGACCTTATAATCCATAGTACGGGGAGTGGGAGCTACAAACTCTCCGATACGAATCGAATTCCAACGTGAATCAGCTTTCCAGTTCTGTTGCGGGGTACAACCGTTTCGTTTCAACAGGTAAACCCCCGGACGAATGTCGCAAATCACTCCATTCGTCACTGTTTCTTCTTTCCAGTCGTTCTTCTTGTCGAGAGCTGTGAGAGTAAACGCTTTGCCCAAATCCGGAATTCGTAATGCCATATCCCAAGTACCGTAGATAATGCTGACTACTTCTTTTTTGAGTGACGGCTTGGCAAAAGGGTCATTGACTACTACCGCATCCGGCATTACTTCGAGTCGCCATATTCCTGATTCAAGGCAATCAATGAAATAAGCTCCCGTACCTTCATAGTCCACTATCGGCGAGCTTCCGCATCCGGCGATTGAAACCAGCTTTGATGCATCTTTGGGTGGTGTATTTGTCTGATTGGAGTAATAAAACTTCTCTCCATTATTCAACTCGCTTAAATCTTCCGCATAGCTGACGCGAAAGCCATTACCGAATATGGTATCCTGAGGATAACTCCCATACGATTCTCCTCTTTTCAAACTCCGTGCAGCTTCGGCGGCAATTTTCATGCTGATAGCCTTATTCGGAGTATAGGCAAGATTCAGAAAATGAGTCTGATACTCCGTATTGGCGAACGCAAGGTCTATCGGGTCATAAGCAAATTGCGTAATCCATTGGAAACCGGCCGTGCGGAAAGTCCTTACCATGGCCGGATACATATAAGAGTACATAATATCCGCCGGATCGAATTCATAAATCATCCGTGCTTTCTTATTGAATTCTTTCACTTTTCCGGCGAAAGGAATGTCATAACGGTCTACGTAAGGAAGGAAATTCCCTTGTTGTGTTTGTCCGGATACGAGCCCGATAGGATACCATTGATAGGTAGTTCCCTGAACAGACGTTTCATAATAGGCTTCTGCCACATATCCGTTGTGACTTACATTATAAAATACTGGTTTACGGTTTCCCGCCTTGCTCATTGATTTCAGCATACGGTTGATGTAGGCTTTTACTTCTTCTTTCGTACCGGAATGGCAGGGTTCGTTATTGATCTCAAAACCTACGATAGAAGGATCGTCTTTATAAGCCAGTCCTGTATAAGGATTAGTATGTTTCACCAAGTCGCGAAGATAAGTTTCCTGTGCGGCAATCGCTTCCGGATTAGAATGCATATCGCATTTATCATATTTATAAGAGAAACCGCCGGTTTGTATATTCCGTTCGGGGTATCCGTTTCCGAAGTTAGTCTGTGCGGTGATGACAATATGGATATTGCGCTCCTTAAGTTTGGCAATTAGATAATCCATGAGGTCAATATGCTCGTTTTCAAGGAGATTACCTTGCCCGTCGGTCAACTCCACGTCCCATAGATGAATACGGTAAGCATTCAGTCCCAAGCGGGAGAGATGATATACATCTTTATCTATGGCAGCTTTGCGGTCGAGTCCCAAATAGCCGAGTGCGCGGTAGGCATGGGCAAAAGGCAGGGTGTAGTTTACTCCGAAGAAAGAGGCCTCTTCGTGGGTGTCGCTCCAGCGCATCACTCCGTTTCCATCTATATATATTATAGGTGTAGTTACTTTCCCCTGCATACCGGTGAAGGTAAACAACAGACAAATAAAGGTAAGAATAAACTGTCTTTTCATGCTATCAAATTTGGCGGGTTATTTATACCGGCAAAGATAAGATAGGTGCTGATTTGATGAAAGCACAGATTGGACATATAAGGATAAAAATAGGACGAAAGGTGCTTTTCAGCCGCGATTAGGCCATAATTAGTTCCAATATGTGCTTTTATGAGGTTCGTCTATTTCACCTCTTGCACAGAATAACCGTAGGATATGAACAGGTTGCTACCGTTCTTCCATGCAATCTACTTATAGATAAATTTCTTTCCCTCCTTTGCAAATTTTCTCCGGTCTAACGGCAAATTTTCTTTCCGTCTGCTGCAAACTATAAACGCAAGCTTCATTTTTATAAATGCAAGTTGCGTTTATAAAAATGAAGCTTGCGTTTATATAATTAGAACTTGCGTTTATAGTTTATATACTATCAAAAACAACTTAACCGTTAGACTGGAAAAAGTTAACTTCTAATGCAACAGGATTTATCTAACAATAGACCGGAAGAAAGATGATAGGTTGCAATGGACAAAGCGCTACATGATGAAAGGTAAAAACACAGCAATTAATGCCTCATCCTCACCCGCAAGTGCTTTATTTATTGTGATTTTCTTCGTCAACAGCAGGCTGCATATATTGCTTCGGCGTTTTTCCGAACTCAGCCTGAAAACATTTGGAAAAATAAGAATGGTTGGAGAAGCCCACCATATACATTACTTCGGCAACGGTGAACTTCTTTTGCTGCAATAACATGGCAGCCTTTTTCATCCGGATTGACTTGATGTATTCTACGGGAGACATTCCGGTCAATTGCTTAATTTTCCGGTAAATCTGTTTGTTACTGATACCGGATAATTCACAAAGAGCATTCACATTCAGTTCCGACTCCGAAAGATGGTCTTCAATCAGGCGAATTATATTCGACAGGAACTTCTCGTCCTGCGATTCCGCTTCAATCGGTTTGAGTACGGGCAACGATTCCAGTCGCTTCTTCTCCTGTGTCGCGGGGATTTCCTCTTCCTCCACTGCTATGACGGGAATATTCAATCCGACGGAAGTCCCTTTTCCTTCTTCGGAGGTGACGCCGGTGATGTGTCCGCCGTGCAGTTCTGTGTAAGTTTTTACCAGATAAAGCCCGATACCCGTACCTTCCTTATTGCCGGAGTGGGGGGATTGGAAAAAACGTTGGAAGATGTAAGGAATGTCCCGCGGCGGGATTCCCGATCCTGTGTCCGATACACAGATATCCACTAAGCCGGTTTCTTCGCGATAGAAAAGAGACAACCGGATACTGCCGCCGTCCGGAGTGAATTTCACTGCATTTGAAAGCAGACTGTCTAGTATCACTCCCAGTTTGATAGCGTCCATATCGGCATAAATCTTCGCTTTGTTTGTCTCGAAAAGGAAAGTCAGCCGCTTGTCTTCTTCGTAGACGGAGAACAGACTGTAGCTGAATGACACAAGTTCGATACGCGACAGTATTAGTAGTGAATCTTCGTTATCTTCTATACGGTTGAAGTTGAGCACCTGATGAATCAGCGAATTAATCTTCATCGCATTGCGTTGCACTTCTTCCAATGTCTGTTTCTCGTGCGCTTCCTCCGTCGCAGGGAGCAGCTGGCTCACGGGTGCAATAATCCGGCTAAGCGGTGTCTTTAGCTCATTGGACAGGTTGCTGAAGAAAGCCATTTTCTGGCGTGACTGTTCCAGAATCTTCTCTTTCTCCATACGTTCCATTTTCAACCGGTTCTTGACGCGGAAGAAATTGATTGTCCAGATGATGAGGCTGAGGAACAAAAGAACATAAATCACCTTTGCCCAAACCGTATAATACCACGGAGGCAGGATCTTGATATTCAAAATATAAGGATGTTCGGACGGGTGGCCACTCTTTTCCACCTTACTGATAATTAATTGATAATCTCCGTAGTTGAGGTTGCTGTATGTAATGCGGTTTGTATTCGATTTCAGGAAATTCCATTCTTTGTCCATTCCCTCCAGCCGATAGACAAATTCATGCTTTTCCTCTAGCGAATAGGGGAGGTCGGAAAGCTCGAAAGCCAAATTATTCTGGTTATATGCCAGTTCGATAGAGTTCGTATAACGGATATTAGGTATGCTTTCTCCGGTGTGCGGAGACATCAACTGGTTGTTGATATATAAAGCAGTCAGCAGGATCGGGCGTTCCGGTTGATTCATAGCCTGTATGTCCGGCCGGGAAATACCGAATCCGTCCGCACCTCCCAAATAGATGTTTTCGTCTTTCGGGTCAAAGAAAAGACTTGTGAAACGCTTGTCTGTCATGTTCTGTTGGCGTGCATCCATTGTTTTCCGGTCGACAATCCAAAGCCCGTTGGTTGTAGAAATCTAGATATGCTCTTTTACGGAAGTCATAGACAGAATTTCATTGTTACTGAAGCTGCCGAAGGTAATACTTTGCTGACCGGAATCTTGGGGATTGATGCGCATGACCCCACCGTGAAATCCTACCCAGAGCATACCGTCCTCATCTCGTAGGAGATAATTCGGGCTCTTTTCACCGCTCAACTCTTCGGCAAACAATTTGGTTACTTGCTGCGTGCGCGGATTGATTTTGTCTATTCCTTTGCTGTTGTAGAGCAATACCCATACATTACCTTCCGCATCGGGAACAATTTGGTTGATGAACATTCCTGACAGGCCGTTGCGAGTGGAATAGTTCTGCTCGGCTATGTAGGTTCCGCCGGAAGATTGTACCAGTTTTTGTTTGTCTACTACAAAAATACCTCCGAGGCAGGTTGCTATCCAGAGTTTTCCGTCGGTGTCTTCAAACAGGTAATAAGCCCAGTTGGTGTTGTTTGTTCCTGTGCTGTCTACGATGTTGTAGTGTACAAATTGGTGAGTCTTGTAGTCGTAACGGTTAATACTGCCGTCCGTGGCTATCCAGAGTTGTTGTTCTCTGTCTTCGTAGATGTGTCGGATACGGTTGTGGGACAACGGATGGTGCTTATCTCCCATTCTGTACCAGACAGCGTCGTGCTTGTTACCGGTGGGGTTGGTAAAACGGATGACTCCGTTAGTTCCTCCGAACCAGTAGAACCCTTTGGAATCCCGGAACAGGGAATAAAACTGGTTTCCGTCTCCTGTACCCGTGATTTGCGAGATAGGAATGAATTGCAATGCACTGTTGTAGCGTGAAAGGGAGATGCCGTAATCCGTTCCCAGCCAGATGTTCTGTTCCTGATCGGCAAATATATTCCAGATAATATTGTTGGTTAGCGACTGGATATTGCGGGAGTCGTGTACGATGTGTTGCAGTGTCCCATTATCGTTCTGGTAAACATAAAGTCCGTTATCGGTACCCGCTAATAAATTTCCATTCCCGTCCAAAGCCAGTGATTTAATGGAATTGTTGTGGAAGGCATCTATCGGTTTCATTAGTCCCGTGGCCTGAGTATATTGGAAAAGAGATCCTTCCATTCCGATCCAGATACATTGGCGGGACGTATCTTCCAACAAAGAGTTGACAAAGAGATTGCTCACGCTCCGGTTGACGGGCAACGGGATATTTTCAAACTTTCCGCTTTCCTCTATATATCGGCATAAACCATTGTAGGTGCCTACATATATCTGATTGTCCGTTGTGCGGATGATAGAATAAATAGTGTGATGGGGAAGTCCGTTGCTCTTACTGTCGAGTGAAGCCAGTTTCTTTGTGTTGAGTTGATACGTATACAGACCGTTCAACGAACCTATCCATAAGGTGTCTCCTTGAAGCGCCATTGTCCGTACATCTGTCGGGAAATCCGTTTCCGGTTGTTCGTATTTGTCCGTCCGGTAGTTGTAGACGAGGATTCCGTTATCTGTCCCTAAATATAAATAAGTATTGTCTGCTATTATTCCGCAGTAAATGCGCGTGTTATTGCGTTCTCCATAAGTGAAGTGCTGCTGTGTGGAATATCCGTCGTAACTGAATAACCCTTTGTTGGAACCTATCCATATCAACCCTTCGCTGTCTTGCAGGAAGCAACTGATGACCGATGCTTCGGCACCGAGGTAGATATTCTCGAATTGTTGATAATTCACTTTCTGCCCGTATGCACTGCCGCCTATACAGAATGCACAGACAAGAAAAAGAATCGTTATCATTCGTTGGCACATATTGTCAGGTTTGCAGGTTTTTAAATCAGTAATTATTGCAAATAACTTTGTTCTTTATTGCAAATGTAGGAAAAATGCCGGTTACTCTTGTAAATCTCACCGTCTTTTTGTTCCTTTGTCGTCTATTTATAAACAGAAAACTTCAGGATGAAAAAGCTTATTTATCTGCTTTTGTTGCCGCTGGTTGTGGCTGTGACTGCTTGTGGCGGTAAAGTAAACTCGAAAAAGGAGTCGGTATTGGCAACGCAGGATAGCGTAGACGCTCGTGGAATACAACGGATGCAGACTTCTAAAAGTGAAATAGACATCAAATTCAAAGGGAAGGATTATCGTTCTTTCGTTTCCCGTACACCGGACGAGAGCCTGCCTCATGTTACCAATGAAATGGGGGATACGTATATGGATAATAAAATCGTGCTGCGTCTGACGCGCGGTGGTGAATCAGTGTTCAACAAGACCTTCACCAAGAATGATTTTTCTTCGGTAGTGGATGCCGACTTTCTGGCAAAGTCCGTGCTCGAAGGAATCGTATATGATAAAACAACTCCGCAAGGCATTGTATATGCAGCGAGTGTCTGCTATCCGCAGACGGATTTGTATGTCCCGCTTTCCATAACGATAACCGCTGACGGAAAGATGAGTATTCAGAAAGTTGATATGCTGGAAGACGCGTATGAAGAAGAAACACCCGATTAAGCCTGTGAACAGGCTTTTTAGTAGAATAGCACCAATGTGAAAGCATTTGAGACAAACGAAAGGCAACCGAAAAAGGTTGCCTTTCATATTTTTGTACCGTTGATAAATTTGCTGTCCTGTTTTTATTTGTATACCGAGGACTGAAAGTTAAAGAACACAAAAAAAAGACTGTTCTTCGGTTATTCCCAAATCTTTCCTAAATCTGTATCGTTATTTGCTGTATAAAATAAAGTATAGTATTAACGTTAAAAAAATAATGATTATGAAGAAAATTCTATCTTTACTCGTGTTGGCTATTGTTGCCGTACAGTTTTCATGGGCTGCTGATGTGATAACTAAAGACATGAATCAGTTACCGCTTCCGGCACGCAATTTTATTAACCGTCATTTTACTAAACCCGAAGTGTCTCATATCAAGATTGATAAGGAAATGCTGGAGGCTACCAAATATGAGGTGTTACTGACAGACGGTACGGAAATAGAATTCGACAGCAAGGGAAACTGGGAAGAAGTAAGTGCCCGAAAAGGACAGGTGATTCCTGCAAGTATTGTTCCGAACTTTGCCGTTGATTATCTGAAAGCACATAATTTTGCTGCTGAAGGAGTGACGAAAGTGGAGCGTGACCGTAAGGGATATGAAGTTGAATTGTCCACAGGCGTCTCTTTCAAGTTTGACAAGAAAGGGAAGTTTGTTAAAGCGGACGATTAAGTATAAGTGATAGTATAATAATAAACCTGAACCAAAAAAGTAACTATGTTGAGATTTAAGTTTGGCGCCTGGGCGGTGGTTCTGATGTTGGCTGCCCTTTCATTCGGCGCCTGTTCCGATGAAGATGATGATCCGGCTTTCAATCCGCCTTCCAATATTACGGAAGCCTTGAAACAATTATATCCGGCAGCTCAGAATATAGAATGGGAAATGAAAGATGTGTATTATGTGGCCGATTGCTGGGTGGCCGATGACGAACTGGAAGTCTGGTTTGACGGGAATGCGAATTGGCTGATGACAGAAAATGAACTGGAAAGTATAGATAGTTTAGTTCCGGCTGTATATACTGCTTTCAATAATACCAAATACAGTTCTTGGGTGGTGACCGATGTCTATGTACTCGTTTATCCGCAGAATCCTACGGAATCTGTCATTCAGGTGAAGCAGGGAAGCCGGCGCTATTCACTGGTTTTCTCGCAGGATGGTGGATTGCTGCACGAAAAGGATATCAGTAACGGGGATGATACGATTTGGCCTCCGGCAGAATAATTTCTTATCCATTTAACTGAAATGGAAAGAGTGACGGTATCTTGTCAGGATAGCGTCACTCTTTTGTTAGTATAGTGACGGTCTTCCGATAAGATAGCGTCACTATAATTGTAGGTTTACATTTGCTGGTAATCTTTGGCCAATCCTCCTTCACTCGTCTCTTTGTAGAGTGAGGGAAGGTCATGTCCGGTTTGTTTCATCACTTGCACTACCTTGTCGAAAGAGACACGATGCATACCGTCCGTAAAGGCGGAATAAAGATTTGCGTCGAGTGCGCGGGCGGCAGCGTAGGCATTCCGCTCGATGCAGGGAATCTGTACCAATCCGCATACAGGGTCGCAAGTCATACCCAAGTGATGTTCCAATCCCATTTCTGCTGCATATTCAATTTGTGCCGGACTACCTCCGAATAATTGGTTGGCTGCTGCCGATGCCATGGCACAGGCAACGCCTACTTCACCTTGGCAACCTACTTCCGCGCCGGAGATAGACGCATTGAATTTGACGATGTTTCCGATCAGTCCGGCAGTAGCCAATGCACGCAAAATACGCATATCGCTAAAATCACGGCTCTTTTGCAGGTGATAAAGTACGGCAGGCATGACACCGCAGGAACCACAGGTGGGGGCAGTTACTATCTTTCCCCCCGAAGCGTTCTCCTCGCTTACCGCCAGTGCATAAGAGAATACGAGTCCTCTCGATTGAAGGGACTGTTTGTATCCGGTAGCACGTATATAATAGGTAGAAGCTTTCCGTCGCAGGTTCAATGGGCCGGGGAGCACTCCTTCCGCTTCCAGTCCGCGGTGGATGGCTTCTTTCATTGTATCCCATACTTCAGCGAGGTAATCCCAGATATCTTCATTCTCGCACTCTTTCACATATTCCCAGTAACTCTTTCCGGTACGTTCGCACCATTCCAGAATTTCCGTCATACTGTTCATCCCATATACTTCAGGACTTTCAATTGTCGGATTGCTGTTGTTTTCAGCTAGTGCGCCTCCGCCGATACTATAAACTGTCCAATTCTCCTGAATCTTGTTGTTGGCGTCGAAAGCGGCAAATGTCATTCCGTTCGGGTGGAAAGGAAGAAAGACTTTCGGTTGCCAGATGATTTCTACCGGGGCGGTAGTTTTGAGTGTGTCTATAATGGCTACATCCGTCATGTGCCCTTTTCCGGTAGCGGCGAGACTTCCATAGAGTGTTACTTTGAAAGAGGCTGCATCCGGATGACGTTCTACGAACATTTCTGCAGCTTTGCGTGGACCCATTGTGTGACTGCTGGAAGGACCAGTACCGATTCGATATAGCTCTTTAATTGATTTCATGAGTTATGTGTGCTTAATTAATACCATTTCTTTTTTCTAAAATACAAATATACAACAATACCGATAACTCCCATTAAAATCCATGCAAATAAATATCCGTATCGCCAATCAAGCTCCGGCATCCATTTGTAATTCATTCCCCATACTCCGACTAAAAAGGTGAGAGGGATGAAGATAGTGGATACAATGGTCAGACGTTTCATGATGTCGTTCATGCGTAAGTCATTGTTGGATATATATAGATCGACTAATGAAGAAAGCGTTTCACGGCAGATTTCAATAGTCTGGAGAACGAACTGTAAATGGTCATTCACGTCATTGAAGAACGCACGGTTTACTTTATGGATAAGCAGGTTTTCCGCCCGTAACAGTTTTACGTATTGTTCCTTTAGGGGGAGAATGGATTTCTTCATCAGCATATATTGACGCCGGAGTGACTGGATCTGGATACCTATATCATTTTCGTCGGTGATAGTCAGCAACTCCTCTTCAAGATCTTCGAGGGCATCGTCGATAGAAGAAATTGTTGAGATGTAATTGGTCATTATACTGTTCAGCAGTACACTGAGCAAATAATCCGTCTGACGGCTACGTATTTTCAGTACATCATTGCGTAAGGCAGCGTTAATATCATCGAAGAAGTCGGTTTCCTGTTCGAGAAAGGTCAGCACATAGTTGCTTCCCAGAATGACACAGACTTGCTGTTGGAGCAGTTCGTCCAGTTCGTTTTCCTCCTTATGGGTGTTGGGATAGAATAATTTCAGGATGAGAACGATATATTTATCATGTTCTTCGATTTTAGTCGGGTGGTCTGCGTTCAGGATATCCTGCAAAACAAGGAAGTCTATTTCAAAATGAGCGCAAATCTCGCGGATTGTTTCCGTATCTTTTAAACCGTGTACTTGCAACCAGTTGATTCGCGCACTGTCTAATGTTGCTTTGACGGATTGGAAGGTGTCGCCGGAGCTTTCCTGCATCTCAGTGGCATTGTAGGTGCAGAGATGAATGTGGGTAGGAGTAAGGCTGTCCCCTGTGTAAATGAGCTTTTCGCTTAATAGGTTATTTTTCATGCTTTATTCTCGTTTTAGAAAACCACCGCAACAAAGGTAGTGGTTTTCTAAATGAGAACAAGTTCTTGCGACGTTTTGTTTACAATATGTCTTATATCCGGGTCAATCAAAATCTACTACTGTGATTCCGGCACCTCCGAACTGCACATGCTCGTCGGCATAATGGCGGATACTCGGTACGGTGGACAGATATTGGCGAATGAGTGTACGAAGGATTCCTGTTCCTGTTCCGTGAAGAATACGTACACGGTCCATGCCGACCAATATGGCATCGTCAATAAAATAAGTGACTGCTTGCAACGCTTCGTCTCCGCGCATCCCACGCACATCGATATCTTGTTTGAAACTAAGTTTCTTTTCGTACATCTGGTCATGTGTCTGGCTGCTGACAAAGGAGCTTTTGGCCATGCTTTCCGTCTTGGGGGCCGCGTTGGAGCGTTCGAGACGGTCCAACTTGACGGTTGTCTTGATACTTCCGAAGGCGACGATTGCATTCTTGCCACTGATTTCCATTACCTGCCCGACGCTGGTCTGGCCTTTAATTTTCACATTTTCGCCAACGGAGATAGGAGCCACTTTAGGAGTAGCGGTTGTTGAGGAACTTGCCGCTTTCTGCTCGTTCTTTTTATTCTTCTTCCGTTCCTGTTTCTCTTTCAGTTTCTCCATTTTCCGAGCCATTTTTTCTTCTTGTTCCTTGGAAGCCAATGCATCCAAAGAAGTACGGAAGTCAGTTAGCTCCTGACGGGCCATGCGGGTCTTTTCTTTTTCTGCCTGTGCCTCTTTAATGGTACGGATCGTATTTTCAATACGGGCATTCGATTCCTGTAACATTCGTTCCGCTTCCTCTTTAGCCTGCCGGATAATCTCTTTTCGTGATTTTTGCAGTTCTTCCATTTCAGTCTGATAGCGGGCGATCGTTTCTTCCATGTGCTTCTCCCGTTGGCGGATCGTTTGGCGTTTCCCTTCCCAGTAACGTTTGTCGCGCACGATATCCTGAAGATATTTGTCGGCATTGATGTACTCGCTCCCTACAATTTCCGAGGCGTCAGCGATTACATCTTCCGGCAATCCGATTTTCCGTGCGATCTCTACAGCAAAGGAGCTTCCCGGGTTACCGATCTGCAATTGGAAGAGTGCCTGCATTAAATGGCGGTCGTAAAGCATGGCGCCGTTGACTACGCCTTCATGGTCTTCTGCAAAATGCTTCAGATTTTGGTAGTGGGTGGTAATCACTCCGAAAGTCCTTTTCTGGTTGAAACGTTTCAGTACAGCTTCGGCAATGGCACCTCCAATCTGCGGCTCCGTACCTCCTCCGAACTCATCAATCAGGATGAGGCTACGTTCATTGCAACTTTTCATCATTATCTTCATATTGGTGAGGTGAGAGGAGTAGGTACTCAAATCGTCTTCGATAGACTGTTCATCACCGATATCTATGAAAATGCTGCTGAATATACCTGCATGACTGCGTTCGTGCATCGGAATCAACATGCCGCATTGTAACATATATTGCAATAAGCCTACCGTTTTCAGACAGACTGATTTACCTCCGGCATTCGGACCGGAGATAATGAGAATACGCTGTTTCTTGTTTAATTCTATGTCCAAAGGTACGACCTTTTTCCCATGCTTGGCTAGCGACAGTTGTAACAAGGGATGTACGGCCATAGTCCAGTCCAGTAACTGTTCATTTTCTATGGCGGGTTTCAGACTGTTGGTCTGTATGGCGAAATAACTTTTCGCACGGATAAAATCAATTTCTGCCAAAAATTCATACGACTGGAGTATCTCCGGAATAGACGGGCGCAACACATTGGAGAATTCCGTCAGGATACGGATAATTTCCCGTCTTTCGTCTCCTTCGAGTTCGCGGACGCGGTTGTTTGCTTCTACAACCTCCGCCGGTTCGATAAATACGGTTTTTCCGCTTGCCGATTCATCGTGGACGATTCCTTTAATCTTACGTTTGAGGCCCGGAGCGACAGGGATAACCAGGCGACCGTCGCGCATGGTAGGGGCTACGTCCTTATCTACATATCCTTCGGATTGCGCACTGCGCAGAATACTGTTCAACGAGCGGGAAATACTTCCCATTGTATTGGCTAATTCTCTGCGGATACGAGCCAGTTCTGTAGAAGCATTATCTTTTATCTTTCCATATTTATTGAGGATACCGTCTATTTTTCCAATCAATTGGGGGAATACGGCAATGTCTCCCGCCAGTCGTTTCAGACTGGGGTAGGGGCTATCACTTTCTTCTTCGTCTTCATTGTTCCGATGCAGGAAACGGACGATATCACGAATGGTCTCTAGTGAACGGCGCAAGTCGAATAATTCCTGTTCGTCCAGATACATTCCTTCTATCCGTACCCGTTTCAGTGAAGGGCGGACATCGAAAAAAAATTGGTCGGGAAATCCGTCCTCTTCTTGAATGATGCGAACAAACTCGGTTACTTGGTTTAAATTCTCTTCTACTACTTCATATTGTTCGGAAAAGCCCATGTCTGAAACTTTTTCTTCGCCTAAAGTGCTAAGACACTTGTCTTTCAGTAACTGCCTTATCTGGTCGAATCCTATCTTTTGCTCAAAATTTTGAGGGTATATCATATCTTTATTCCTTATAACTGGGCACAAAAATACGATTAATTCACGAAAAAAGTATCAGATTGTTTGCAGATTTAAAAATGATTCGTACCTTTGCACCGCTTTCAACGGAAAGCACTTCTGATAAAGGAGTTTTGGAGAGGTGGCAGAGTGGTCGATTGCGGCGGTCTTGAAAACCGTTGTACCGCGAGGTACCCGGGGTTCGAATCCCTGTCTCTCCGCAATAAACATTGATTGTCAGTGATTTACGAGAGTTACACCCAGTTTTACACCCTACAATGTAGAATTGGGTGTTTTTTGTTTTATTTAACTATGCATTTAAACAGATTGTTTTTTATTTTGTGATTGGTTACGAGGTTGATTCGGCTATGTGTTGTTCTATGAAATAAAAAAGTAAAATTATTCCAACTTTTTAGCAACTGTTAATGAGTATGACAAAAATGGTAACTATTCAGCGAAAAACGTTCCTGACTTTCAGATATTTATGAGAGGTTCAGTCTTATACACTGCTCAAAAATGCAGTTTTTCTACGGATTTAGCTGATATCAAAATCTGCAAAACGTTGATTATCAATATTGTTTATTTTGCGGATTCGCTGAATAGTTATTAAAAATGAAAGTTAAAGATATGAATAACAAACAGCATGTTCAATTGACAAAAGTTACTGATTACGATTTTGTTTCAGCAGAGAAGGACAAATATGGGGTTTTTTATAGTCGTGATGGTTTACGATTAATTGATGTTGATAATAAAACTTTTTCTTGTAGAGAATATAGAATAAAAGAAAGTGTTAAGATTATCTGTGATTATGCTTTTGCAGGTTGTTCTACTATTATTAATGTTATTATACCTGATTCTGTAGAGGTAATAGGGGAAAGAGCTTTTAGCGGCTGTTTTTTCTTAAGAGAAGTTTCTTTGGGTAATTCAGTTAAGATTATTAAGGAGTTTGCTTTTAAAGATTGTAAAGCATTGCTGGAACTTAAACTACCTGAATCTTTAGAAGAAATAGGACTAATGGCTTTTTCATATACGAGTTTGAAAGAAATTGTACTTCCGAAATCTTTGTTAAAAATAACAGGAAATCCCATAGTATACAATAAAGTTAAATTTGTGAATAATTCTCCTAATTTTACTGTTGAAAATGAGAATTTGTTTACTAAGAATAAGCGTGTTCTTATTTCTTTTCAGTCTAATGTGACTTCTTATATTATTCCTAAAAGTGTAGTTGCAATAAGTGGTTATGCTTTTTGGTATTGCTCTGATTTGGAATTAATTACAATTTCGCCAACAGTCAAATGGATGGGAGAGAATCCTTTTGCATATACAAAAGCAATAATTGAGAATCTATCTGAAAATTTTATTCTTGAAAATAATCTGCTTCTGACTAAAGATGGGTCCTCGCTTATTGGTTGTTATTCTAATTATAAGATAATTAACGTACCTGCTTCTGTGAATGTTATAAAGAGGAATGCTTTTTTTAGAAGTGAGGTAGTTGAAGTAGTGTTGCCCGATTTTGTAGAAAGAATTGAGGATAATGCGTTTGAAAGTTGTATTACTTTGCAGAAAATAAATTTGCCTGAATCTATAAAATATTTAGGTAATGGAGTCTTTTATGGTTGTTCATCATTACAGAATATGAAGCTTCCTCAATATTTAATTTATTGTGGTAGCTCTGTTTTTTCTAAATGTAGTTCGTTACAAACTATTGAACTTCCTATATCAATGAAGTCCATTAATAAGAGTATGTTTTCTGGCTGTTCTAGCTTGAAAAATATTTTAATTCCTAGTTCTGTGACAAGAATAGGTAGGGCGGCTTTCTATCAATGTAAATCTTTCAAGGAAATTATAATTCCTAAATCAGTACAATACATAGACCGATTAGCATTTAGATACTGTAGGAATCTGAAAGCTGTATATATTCCAGATTCTGTTAAACGTATAGGGATGTACGCTTTTAGTGATTGTCAGGAAATTACAACAGTAAGGAGAGGAAGAAGTATTTATCGAGAATATGAATCAATGGGTCTTATAGCTACACCTCCGGGTAATAAAGAAAAAATTGAACGGATGTTGCCTAAATATTTGCATGATATTATTAAAGAGTTAACATATAAAGAATTTATTAATTGTAATATGCAGTTATACGAGAATATAAAGACAGAAAGGGAGTATGATTATAACTATTTAGATCGTGTAAAATGTCCAAGGTGTGGAGATTGGTATTATGTGGATGATGGAGTTTGTGATACTTGTGGCTATCCTTGGAATGAATGAATTTGTGAAATATTTGTATAGAAAAAGAGGTGAGCAATGCTTCACCTCTTTTGTTTTTTACTGGTAATAAAAAGTTATAAAGATGTCACGTAACTATTTTACTAGGGTGTCAATAGCTTCTTTATGTTCTATGTACCAAACCATTGCTTTGATTAGAGACTTCAACATAGCCTTGCAATGGGGAAGATGCTATGTGAGTCTTCTTTTTATATTCATATTTAAAGAATTTTTTAAACAGTAACATTACTGCTTACTCTACAGTAGCAAATGTAATACAAATAGAATAAATATTGTTGTTTTTACGGAAGAATTTGACAATAATGATAATCTGTTTTTTGTTTTTGATATAAAAAAACTATAGTTTACCCCCCTTTTTTAGTCTGTTTTCCTCTTTTTTGGGGTGGCTTACACCCAGATTTTCTTTAAGTTCCTGAAACTTCATTATAAACCATTCGAGTATGGGGGCGACATGGTCGTCGATTTATTGATGATGATGTTCTTACGGTTCAAGTAGATTTTAGGGAAAAACTTGTTTTAGAGCTTCAAAAGCTATTTTTTATTTCAATATGTGCCATTAAAATTCGTACTTTTGCATACGAAGAGTTTGAAGGTTACGCAACACACAGAAAAATAAAGTAGCTGATAATTAATTCGTAATCTATTACTACTATGAGTTGGTAACTGCAATTTATTTTCAATCACTTAAACATTTTGTAATTTTATATGACAACATATAAACAACCAGAGAAAGATAAATCTCGTGTCTTATTATGGAATCATGCTGTAGAATCGCTGACTTCTCTCAGGGATAGTAATCGCATCTTGAATACAACCTATATGGAGCATTTGTGGCTGTATTGTCAGCAGCAATTAAATGAAAAACTAGATATTGAAGCTTTTATTCAGTGGAAGCAATATGCAGATATTTGTTACCAGACCAAGAAGCCAGAAGAACTCAAGATTGCTTTCTTCTGCGGTAATGAACCAGAGAATGATGTAAAACATTTGCTTGGGTTAGGTGTAAGAATAGAGAATATCTATGCTTTTGAATGTGATTCAAATTTGTTTAATCTGGCTGTAAAATCACTCCATAATACATATCCTTTACTAAAAATTTACAAGGGTAAGATTGAAGTCTTTGCAGAATTACAGAATACGAAATTTGATATTGTTTATCTTGATTTTACTGGGAGTTTATTTAAAGAGTATAAGGTCGTATTAAAGATGTTGGACTTGAATGCTCTCAATGATATGAGTATTCTTGCTATCAATACAACATATCCAGATAAAACTGAAGAGAATATTGAAATACTTACCAATTTTTTCTATAATGATACTTTTTTCGAATCGTCTGTTCTGACAAGCAATGATACTGAGGAGGAAAATAGTAAGGTTCAAAGAGCGGAAGGTTGTGATGCGCTGGGTATCGATATTGAAAATTTAAGGTCAATTATTGATATGAATTTTGAAAATGCATATTCTGCATTTCAAACAGCTTTAATAATTGATTATGCCAATAGACATAAACCTGCGTATGAAGTTTTTAAGCAAGATATGCTTTCAAAAAGACTAATCAATAGTAAAGTAATAGCAAAAAAGGAGGATTTTTTTCGGAATTTTCATGATGTGCTTATTCAAGAGTCTTTTATGGATGGCCAACGTTTACCCTCTAATCAATATTTAGAAGATGAATTTATTGAAAAACTTAGTAATGGAACCAAAAGATCTCGACTAGAATGTATAAAAATAGCAGAGGTTTTCTTGCAGTCTCCATATAGCCATTCATTACCTGTTTGGAATAAAATAGAGGAACATATAAAGCATGGTGCCAGTAGTGATAATGATATTGATGATGAATATATAGATGTAGATTTTAAACAAGTTGTGACACCTGAGGTCAATCAGGTGATATCAGAGATTAATAACTGGTTCTATGGGCAATGTCGTTTTTGTGATGTACCAATGGCACATCTTTGGCTTGAATTACTTTTGTTTCATTATGGACACCCATATCATACAAATATCGGTAATCATAAACGCTATTCGTATACAGCGAAAAAAAGAAAAATGTGCTTAGATATATTTACATTAGATAAATGTCGTACCCTCTATGACTGGATTCCGATGCTTGAATACTTTATTTATGATATGCAGGATAATAACCGACAGATGATTACGCGAATGTGTATTGATGCAATTGGTAAGCAACTTTTGCATATTGTTGATGAGATTTTTGAGGGTTCTGCATTGGTTGGCATTAATGAATTTGAATGGTCAATCAATAAAGAGCTCCCCAATAGAGAAGAAATATCCGTTAAAAAGAATCAAGAAAATATTTTTTTACGTATGATAAAGACTCTTAGGGATAAATTTAGAAAAATCAGAATATTTTAATCTCAACATTAATGTATGAAAATGTGCGTTATAAAGTTATGCAGTGTGTATCCTTTGTCTCAGATTGGCATACTGTATCGGGACTAAACTGCTTTGGGACAAAAACAATAACTCTTTATAATAATACTTGAAGTAGCGAAAGCCACCGGAGTGGAACAGGATAAGAATCACCATGATTTCAACATCGCTAATGCCGTTTTGCTTGTTACGAAACTTTTCCTTTTGTATGTTTTTAACTATACAGGTTATAATATGCGGAAGGACTTCGAAGTAACAAAGAAAAGTTCTCGTAATGGAATAGAGTTTTTCAGAGCATTAGGTTGTAGTGACTTTGAGTTGGAACTTTTCAAAAATTTCTATTTCTCTCGAACACGAAAAAGTTTAGAGCATTATTATCCACAAGCCAAGGCTGGTGATAATATGCTAATTAATTTGCAAGATATAAATTGCTTTGGTAATTTTGCAATGATAGGTTCGGATGCAAACAGTTCTGGCTCCAACTGGAATCCCATTGATAAAAAGAATCGCTATCTTGATACAAAGTCAAACCAAGTAAGCGTTGCTTCTTTAAAGTTTAGAATCATGTTACAAATATGCCAAGATAATTACGATGCTGGTATTAAAGATGATACCTTAAAACGTTCATTTGGATTAGAATGGAATGTTGATGATATGGTTCAACATCAAGAGAAGATGCTTGAAATCATTATGAACTTATAATCACGCCTACGGGAAAATACATCGACAAGTAAAATATGATAATCTCGAAAGAACTTGCAGAATATGAATGATATAAAATCAGGTGTTTACACTTAGAAGGTTGAGTTGTTGCTCCGTCTCATCCCGATTGTAATGGATGAGCAGGTGTTTGCTATTCATGGTGGAGCACATACAGGATTTTCAATAGATAATGTGGGGAAATTGACATAAATGCTTATGACGGATACATGTCTTAATATAATAACACAGTTAACGGTTGAATTACATAAAGATGATATCTCAAAAGAAAAGTTGGGGACTGGCGTTCTTTATACCAATAGGAAATTGTCTGGGGTGGTATATGTTTTGACGGCTAAACATTGCCTTTCGAAGTTAGGGGAAAAAGGTAGGGTATCGTTAAGAATTTATAACCCCGATACCAGTACATACGAATACGTTACCCCTGTTAAGCAAAGCATTTTGCTCCATCCCGTAGATGATGCTGGTATAATTATTATTAATAAACGAGAGCTTGCATCGGTTGTCTCTGACCTTCCATCGGTGTACGTAGTTGATAAGAATTTTGGAACTGACGAAGCCGTGAGTAAAGGGTTCCCTGTGGCAACTCTTAATCAGACTAACGAAAATGGAGAGTCGTCCTTGGCAATGATCAGAATGACTTACCTTCATGAAGATATAACAGAGAATGTATTCCAGCTTTCTACAAATGACGATTATAGTGAAGATACAATTGTCGGAATGTCAGGTTCCGGTATTTTTATAGAAGCTTGTGAGGAGTTGTATATTAATGGGATCTTCATTAGGTACACTGACGAAGAGCGTGGAAAGGTAATAAGTGCTCAGAGGTTGATTTCCTTCAATAAACTGCTGGAAGAAGAGTATAAAAAGAAAATGTCATTGTCATTCCTCGGGCATCACGGTTTAGGACATAAGACATTAAAAAACAATGTTGAAGATTCCGTAGCAAACTTGGGTCCCAGATATTGTCAGAAAGTCAATGTGAGGACAGGAACTGCCAAGTATTTTAACTGCGTGGCAAAAACGCCTGCATATTTTGAACGGTTGTACAGGAATATAGATTCCTGGTTAACAGAGAAAAGCTATAGAACAAGAAAAGATTCCAATAGAATAGGTCAGTTGGAATCTCATCTAAAAGCGATTCGAGACGATTTTACTGTAGCATTGTCAAATTTGGATCAGCGTGTAGATGCTATCATTGATTTATCTAGTTTGATGAAGCGTGTTGAATCTCTCCAAAATGAATTAGAGGAAGTTAGACATAGATTTTATTCTGATTATTCCTCGACAAAAAAAGATGATAATGTAAGGAAAGAGCTCGAGGCTGATGAAGCCAGATTATTAGAAATATCTCAAGATTTGTATTCATTCACTGAAAACTTTGAAGATTTAAAGATTAATCTAGCAAACAATCCCTATTTGATAATTAAGGGTGAAGCTGGTTGTGGAAAGTCGCATTTGTTAGGTGATGTTGCCAGTAAGAGAATCGATGATGGTCTGCCCACTTTGTTGTTCTTAGGAACAGACTTTGCTGAGGAGACTTATGAAACAACCATTACTTCAAAAGTAGGCTTTGTGGGTACTTTCCGGGAATTCCTATCCAGTTTCAATCAGATAGGAACCCAAGTAGGTTCGAGGGCACTTCTGATGATTGATGCGCTGAATGAAGGACCTCAGGCCGTATTATGGAAAGACAGACTTTCTGGACTTATCAAGTCTCTTAAAGACTATCCTGCGATAGGTTTAGTGGTGTCAGTGCGTGATACATACTTTGATGATGTTATTCCCGATGGGGTGGAAACTGATTCGGGAGCTACAGTTATTGAGCATAAAGGATTTAAAGGTCTGGAATATGAGGCGGTAAGACAGTTCTGTTTGGCGTATGAGTTGAACTTACCCAATGTTCCCATCCTGACACCTGAGTTTTGTAACCCTTTATTCTTGAAGATAATTTGCGATACACTTGAAGCCTCTGGAGAGAAAGATTTTCCTAAAGGATTCAATGGCGTTTCATCACTATTTAATCAGTACTTCAAGAATTTGGATAAGAAGTTTGCTGAAAAGAAACCCGAATATAAATATAGGGATGTTGTCAGTGCAGCGGTTAAGCTGCTGGCATTTCCTATATTTGAGGCTAAATATAATCTTCTGAAGATAAAAGATGCAGATTCATTATTGCAACAACAATTTCCTTCTTGTCACAATTTGCTTGCAGATCTAATAGACAACAATTTGCTGCTTAAAACGAAGTATTCTTTTGATGAAGAAAATATCGACAGTGTTGTTTTCTCTTATCAGAGAATCAGTGATTTTATAATTGCACGTGAAATTGTCAATAAGTTTCAAGACTGGGAATCGTTTGCAGAAAACATAAATACAGACAAAACTTTACATTCCATTTTTGTAGACAAGCATTGGTCGTTCAAAGGAATTCTTGAAGCCATGGCTATCTTAATCCCCGAGAGATTTGCTCATGAGATGACAGATGTCATTCGTTTCATTCCAGAAGATGAGTATGAAAGAGTATATTATACATGTCTTAACACAATTTCTGAGGCCCAGATAAATAGTTTGTGTTGGCGCGCGATAGAATCCATTGACAAGGAAACTATAATTCAATTTCTAGGCTCCAAATATTGTCATATTAATCCTGATGATTGGTATAATAAACTGGTAGAGCTTTCAACAATCCCTAATCACTCTTTTAATGCTGATTATTTTCATGCATTAATGATGGGACTTACCATGCCAAAACGTGATAGCATATTCCAATTCTTTTTCAATGATTGCGCAGAATATGATAATGACAGATGTGCCAATCCTCTGCGGAGATTGATAGACTGGGCATGGTCTGAAGATGTATCTGTAAAAGCAGATTCCGAATCGACCAGATTAGCAGCCATTATACTTTGTTGGCTGCTGTCATCAACATATATCAAACACAGAGATGAGGCAACAAAGGCTCTTGTCAACCTTCTTTCTGAGCAGGTAGAAGTATTGATTGAAACACTACGCCAATTTGAGAATGTGGATGATATGTATATCTATGAACGGTTGTATGCTGTGGCTTACGGGGTCGCATTGCGGACTTCATCACGCGATGGGCTGATGAAACTTGCAAGATATGTATATGAGACCATCTTCAAACGCAATAACCCACCAAAAAATATTTTACTGCGAGATTATGCAAGAAATATTGTTGAATACGCTAAATATAAGGGGGTTATAACTGCTGTTGATATGAAAAAGGTTCGCCCGCCATATACGAGCACACTCCCTACATGGCCTGCCGATGATGAAGTTAACTACCTTCATATTGATTATGATGCACCAAACTTCAAGGAAAGAAAAGGTTCGGAGCAAAACCAGATTTGGGAATCGGTGAAAGGAGGGTTGGCGGATTTCTGGAATAAACTGACTAAGCCAACAATCGACCACTTTTATCCAGTACCAATTTCTGAAGAAAAAGAATTTGATAAAGCATTACGTCTGTTTAAGGGAAATATGAAGAAACTGGCCATAAATATATGTGAAAGGAAAGCTGTTTTAATCTTAAATAGGCAAAAAGGGCCAAGGAATGCTAGCATAAACGATACTATATTCGAATTTGTTTGTAATGAGGCTGAAAAGTTAATGTCGGAAGAGCAGAAAAAGGCTTTATACGATATCATGATTCCTTTTAAAGTAAGGGAATTACCTTTGATGCAACATCATTATGGCAGATTCCCAACTGAAGGGATTAGAAATTGGGTTGTTAAGAGAGCCTATGAATTAGGATTTGATGTGAATTTGCATGGTGCTTACGATCGTTTTGCAAAGAAATGGACGTTCCGTAATTCGGATAAAAGAATAGACCGCATAGGAAAGAAATATCAGTGGATAGCCTTCTATGAGATTATGGGAATTTTGGCAGACAATTACAAATATGAGGATGATTATGCAAACGAGGGCTCTGGGGGATACGAGTTGTTTCATGGAACGTGGCAATCTTTTCTGAGGAATATCAATCCTTCAATGATTGCAAGAGTAAAAAGCGTTGAAAGTGAGGAGGCGGATGATAGCAGGGTGGCAGAAGAACACGAATGGTATAATGAAGAACAGTTTGATAACTGGAAGTACTCTGGTACAAATGAATCATGGGCATCCATGATTAAAGATTTGCCAGATCCAGTTTCTTTAATCCAAAAGTTGGACGATGACGGCATAGAATGGTTGACCCTGAATAACTCCAGGAGTTGGGATGAACCCAAAGACATTGGTAAGGAAAAATATGAGTATAAACTCTTAAAGCATGATGTATATTTGGCTACAGATGCCATCCTCGTAAAGCAACAAGACAAAGAGAAGGCAATACAGTCTTTAGATGGTAGGGTTTTATGGGATGGTGTGGAATTACCGACCGACGACTGGCAATATCTGGTGAACAGGGAAAAATACTGGTCACCAGCATATAAAGACGTTTATAGGGACCGACAAGGTTGGGCAAATTCAATAGATGGGCTAGATGTACCCTATTATTATTCTTGTGAGCAGGCCTGCGGGCATATTGAAGATGATCAGTCTGGCACTATCAACAAATATAGCATTCCGTGTAGGTTATTATTCGAGGGTATGGGCATGGAGTATGATTCACATGACGGTCAATATCTGGATAAAGATGGCAACCTTGTGGCGTTAACATACGGGTACAACCAGATTTTGGTTAAAAAAGAGCCTCTTTTACGGTTCCTGAAGCAAAGTGAGCTGGCCATTTTGTGGATTGTGCGGGGGGAAAAGCGGGTATATATAAGTGGAGGAAAGGGATGTCAGTGCATATATGCCCCATGTGGAGTATATTATTTGGATAATAACAATGTTCCGGAAGGTGTTCTCAGAACATATAAGAGAGTGTGATATGAGACTATTCTGTTACAAGGCAAAGTGTGGAGATGCGTTTCATCTACAGTATGAGGGTGAAAGCGGTAGGTGTCGTAACATATTTCTTGACATGGGGTACTCTAAGACTTATACCCAAGTGTTGAAAGGTGTTATTTCAAATCTTATTAGGAGTTCAGAGCAGATAGATGCTTTGTTCTTGTCCCATATTCATGATGACCACATTGGCGGAGCTAGTAGATTCATAAAAGATATTCAAAAAGATTGTGCTTTGGGGAATGTTGTTAGTCAGTGGATATATAATCCGCCAAGAAGGTATGATGTTGAACAAGTCTCTGATAATAAGAATGGAGTGCTATGTGGCATAGTCTCAGGGGATAAGGTCTATGAATACATCCAGTCACATAGCCCATTAGATTGGGGGGATGTTATAGAAGGGATGTCTTTCAGTATTGACGGAATGACGGTAACAGTCCTTTCTCCTGATGAGGGCAAACTGAACCTGCTTAGGGAAAAATATTCAAACAATCGTCCACTGTGTAAGTCTGAAACAAATGAGGTTAGTGTTGAAGCGGGTAATGTTGTTGATGATTATGCAACATTACTTAATGATTTTAATATAGAATGTTTTCAAGAAGATACGAGTGTTGAGAACGCCAGTAGTATAGCCGCATTGTTTGAGTATGTGGGGAAAAGAGTTTTATGGCTTTCAGACTCAGTACCATCAGTTATAATGCACTCATTGTTTAAACTAGGATATAGTGAAGCGAACAAACTGCATTGCGATGCTGTTTTGCTTTCGCATCATGGAAGTGTAGCAAATAATAGCTTAGCTCTATTTAAGATGATACAATGTGGAAAGTATATTATTAGCGCTGATGGAATAAATCGCCATTGTCTACCAAACAAAGGAACTATAGCAAGAATTATTTCTGCTTCTTCGAAACTGCCTGTAACGCTGTATTTTAATTATGATGATGGCCGGTTGGTGAGAATGTTTAAACCAGATACTCAAGAGTATGTGAAATCAATTATTGACATTCATTATTTGCATGATATGGAGGCAATCGATTTTTGAAGGCTATTTGACAGCCCACATTAAACTTACTTATAGAAAACGATATGTTATTGCATTTCCATTTTGCTGTATTACTTCAGATGTCAAGAATTATAGGGGGCTGGCTTATTAATATCCTTTGAAAAAGGGATGATAAAAAGAATATATATGAACCATCTCCGATGAAATTTTTCCATCCCTTGAGGAAAAAGTATTACTTCGGGGATAGATGGGGGGATAAATTGGGCGAAAAACGTCAAATCTGCAAGTAAAAAACAAAATCTGCAAATTCTTATAGTTTGAAATAAAGCGAATTATGAACCATATTTGCAAATAGTATGCTTTTACTATTATGTATGTAAAATGGTGTGATTCCTAATTAAAATATGCCAGATTTTTTCCTATGATCCCTTTTTTATATTTTTTTGCACCAACAGACAAGTAGGTAAGGAATATGTGCCGGACGGCACTATCTAACATTTCAATAAGGAGTAAACGGCGCGTAAATGTTTGGCAAGACGTTCCGTATCCAGTCCACCGAGAAAAGACATTTCAAAGGACAGCCCCATGTAAACTTGTCGGAACATAACTACTGCATCTTCTACATCCACATCTTTTCTCAATTCTCCGGTATTTATCGCGCGCTGTATGGCGGTACGCCAATAAGCATAATCACCGACTATAAGATTATGGAGCTTTTCTTTGGCGTTAGGGTCATATTGGAGAAGTTGAAACAGAAAATGAAAATATTGGGCATGATATGAAAACTTTCCTTGTACCACCTTATCACTACCTGGGCCTATCAGATTACTCAGCATATCCATTGTTCGTTGTACGCCTTTCACGTATTCATCTATAAATTCGGCAAACGTACCGTTCGTTTCAGTGAATTTGTTTCGTGGGTTTTGCGCGCTAAAACAAAACTTATCCACTACGGCAATGAATAATTCCTGTTTGTTCTTGTAGTATTTGAATATTCCGGCTTTCGACATTCCGAGCATCTTTCCAAGTTCTGCAAAACTGGCTTTTTCATAGTTTACGGACATAAACAGCTTGAACGCTGCTATCAGCAATTCATCACGGGTAATTTTCATTTTGTGATAGTCTTTTATATTTTTCAATCCCGAAAATAGTATTTTATTCTCATACAAGCTACATAACAAGTCATAGATTAACAAAAATAAATCAGAGAGGTCCCTCTAAGATGCTTTAATATGGAATAAAAATCCTTTCACTCTTTCACCTCGTATCTGATTATTTATCAGCTTTTATAGCATTGGAAAGACACAGCAGTTGTTGGAAAAGATTGTGATTCGGTCAGCCGGCCTATATTAAAATGGTTACTGTAAACAATATAACTTATAGTGCGGGAAAAGATATAGGGAAGAATTTGCAGACAGGAAGATTCTCTGTATCTTTGCCGCCATGTCAGAAAGAAGCGAACTACATACAAGAAATAAACACAACGGGCAATACGACTTTTCTCTATTGACGGAGAATTATCCGCCTTTAAAGAAGTTTGTACAACTCAATCCCTATGGTACGCAAACAATTAACTTCTTCAATCCGCAAGCGGTGAAGGCGTTGAATAAAGCGTTGTTGATAAGCTACTACGGCATTCGATATTGGGATATTCCGAAGAACTATTTGTGTCCGCCTATTCCCGGACGAGCGGATTATATTCATTACATCGCAGATTTGATTGGTTCGGAAGCTGTAAGCAAAGATGTGAAAGTGGAAAATGGAGAGATACGGAAATCTGCATACAGATGTCTGGATATTGGAGTAGGTGCGAACTGCATTTATCCGATTATTGGGCATGTAGAATATGGTTGGATGTTTGTAGGTTCAGATATTGACCCCATATCAATAGAAAATGCACGAAAGATAGTTACTTGTAATCCGGTGCTGGCTCATAAAATAGAGTTACGGCTTCAGAAAGATAGCAGCAAGATTTTTGAAGGCATCATTGCTCCCGATGAATATTTTGATGTGACAATTTGTAACCCTCCGTTTCATCGTTCGAAAGAGGAAGCGGAAGAGGGAACGTTGCGCAAATTGAGTAGTTTGAAAGGGGAGATAGTAAAAAAGGCAAAGCTAAACTTTGGAGGGAATGCGAATGAACTTTGGTGTGAAGGTGGCGAATTGCGTTTCCTGCTGAATATGATTGTCGAAAGCCGGAAATACCGGAAAAATTGCGGGTGGTTCACTAGTTTGGTTTCCAAAGAGAAGAATCTGGATAAGCTATATGCCAAGTTGAAAGCTGTCGAGGTGTCGGAGTACAAGGTTATACGGATGCATCAGGGGACGAAAAGTAGTAGGATATTGGTTTGGAAGTTTTAGGTAATGAAAATTAGTTGAACCTAAAATCCGCAAGCAATCTCAATGGCAATCTCAATTGCAGTAAAGAGCTTG
>CAUHML010000018.1 GCA_959606905.1 uncultured Bacteroides sp.
AACTTCAACCGTTTTTATTGCCTGTAAAGCCCCCTTTTCATTTCTTATAATTACCGTTATATCCTGCTTCGGTATGGTAGCTCCGTATTTTTTTATTGACTTACGGGCTTCTTCTATCCCCTTACTTATTTCAGACAAAATTTTATCCATTAATTCTTTTTCCATAATTTACTGAATTTAAATTAGTGCCTGTACCCTAATCGAATAGTAGAACCTTATTTCAGTTCAGTACAGGCTATATTTAGACCTTTCAGCGATACTTGTGCCTAACCAAGCATACTTACCACGCTAAAGACATTTTGGCGTGCTGAAAGTAAGTTCATTTCAATTATATAGCCTACCACCGTTCACCGCATCCCTGCTATGGTGGCTTCTATATCTCATTATCTTTGGTTGACCTTAACGGCTTATGAATTACACCGTAAAGGCTTTTACAATATGTCAAAGAGCTTAATCAATAGTGCCCGTGTAGAATATTCTCTACGTCTGCACGGGCTGTCGTGCTCGTATAATCATGTAAGATTCTACGCGTATCTGCTTAAGCCTTGAATCAGACAAAGGGCATCATAATCCATGTCGTTATCTTCGTCTGTGTCCGGTCCTGAAAGGATGGCTTCATAGGTATCAATTTCTTCTTCGATAACTTCTATGACATCAGCCTTGCAATCTACATTGTAAACTCTGCGGGCTGTTTCTTCATCCATATTCTGGACATTGTCCAGGTCTCTGTATAAGGCATCCAAGCCTTGTTCAATCTCGTAACGTGTCATAATCATGCAATTTTGATAAGGTTACACTTCTTAAAACATCTGTATTCTTCTTTCTCTGTGTCCCAGTACACTTGTAGATTGTCATTCGGCTTTCTGCCTGTACCTTTTACCTCACCGATAAGATTCTCTTTGAGAGTACCAAAGGCTTGGCGTAGCGTGCCATCGGTCTTTTTGAAGTAGAACTCTACTATCTTCACTTTTAAAGCCGTTTTCAGCTTTAAATTAGTCCACGCGCATTTCAGTGCTTCGCTCATTGAAAAACCGTTTCTTTTCACAAAAGACCATGCTAAACTCATGACTTCTTTCATTTGATTTTTAAAATTCGTGCTCATAATCGTGTATTTTAATATGTTTATACTATTTATTTATATCAACCTTTTTGCTACCTTTGCAAAAGTGATTAGGTTATCACTGTTTGATGATGCAAATATACCAATTATTTTGGTGTAAAAAATAAAATATACCATTTTTATTGGTATAGAAAACGTTATTTAACTATTTGGACGGTTTATACCTTAGTTATATAGAGTATGGAATGGAACAGAAGAAAGTTAGAATCCTCAATAGCTATTTTAGAGAGGTTGAGAGAGAATAAAACGATATACGATACAGAAGGAATAAAAATCGCCGGTGCATATTGGGAACCGATTAAGAGAGAGATAAAGGAACGATGTGCGTCCAATTTATCAAGAGGTGGAGTTGGGAAAAATGATGAAAAGTATGACGGGGGTATTCAAATACTATTTCCTAACCAGATAGAACCTCTACTCGCGGAGTGCAAGGATAGGCTGGATGTGATAAAAAGAGAGGAATATGATAGAGAATTGGATAACAAGAGCAAATATGCTGCCATTAAAGCTAATAAGATAGCAAAATGTGCCATTATAATATCCGTATTAGCTGCAACAGGATTGCCGCAACGCTTATTGCAATGGCTATATAAGATGTTCTTAGAGCTTGTTTGCTTGTTATCAAACTAAGCCTTATAGAACACTCGTTTATAATTTCTTGTAGTATCACTCTGTCCTTTTCAGGTTCTGTCATTTTAAGACCGCCATCTTTTGATTCTTGTATCATAATAATAAAGCAAAGCGACCAACTCCAAAGTTGCGGTTTGAAGTTTAGTCGCTTATATAGTCCCTTATGGGAATAGTTAAACAAATTAGTCGAAATCATCCGCAACTTGATTTTGATGCAAATATACCAAATAAAATGGTAAAACCAAAAGAGTTTAATATTGAGATTGGAAAAAGAATTAGAAAAGCGATAAACTATATCGTTTTTATAGAAGATTTAGCCAATCAACGCGATGTAGCGGAATTAGTCGGAAAGGATAAAGACAATTTATCGAAAGCCCTCAAAGGAGATACCACCTATACAGGTATCTATATTGAAGCTATTTGTGGTAAATACTCTACATTCAATAAAGAATGGTTTTACACGGGAAATGGCGATATGTTGAGTAAAGATTTCCCCATTACCAACACTCCTACTACCGATAAAGACATTAAAATACTTGATATACGCGTATCTGCTGGTCATGGAGTCGGTTTTGATGGAGACGAAAATAAGATATTAGGATATGTCAACATACCGAACTTTTCTGGATGCTATGGAGTGACTGTGTATGGAGATTCTATGTATGACAAATACAGTTCTGGGGATATTGTATTTGTTAGAGAGATAAAAGATAAGAGAGAAATTGAAGGGGGACAATCTTATGTAGTAATAACAAATGAAGATCGGTATTTAAAAATGATCTATATTGAAGATGGAAAATTGAAATTGGTTTCATATAACAATGTTATCAATCCTGATGGTAGAAGAAAGTATCCTGATATGTTGATAGAGGGGGAGCAAATTAAATTTTTGTATAAAGTTGTAGGAAGGTTAGAAAGAACGCAAATGTAATTCATTGCAAATACTATGAAGTTTAATCAATACCCATCAGAATGTTAACCTTTTATTAATAAAACTATGCCAAACACTCTACAAGAAAGTATGGAAGATGTTAGTTTTGCTTATATGCAAGCCCTTTGTGCATATAATGGATATACTTTATCAAAAGCAGAACGAGACAATGATGGTGTAGATGCTACAATCAAGTGTAAAGGGTATCCATGTAACCCTTCAGACTGTAGAAGGCGTTCCCCAATCATTGATATTCAATTAAAAGCCTCATACGTAAAACTTAAGGAAAAGAAAAATGGGGATTATTCCTTCATACTCGAAGCAAAAAATTACAATAATTTGGTTATGAACGATAGAATGACTCCAATAATATTAGTAGTTTTGCACATGGATAAAGATAGGAAGAAATGGGTAAAACATTCAAAATCGGCTCTTAAAGTAACTAAATGCGCTTATTGGGTAAGTCTCAAAAATAATCAGCCTACGAACAATGGAAGTAGTATAACCGTTGTAATACCCAAGCAAAATATTCTATCTTGTGAATGTCTTAAGAAATTAATGATAAAAGTGGCAAAGGAGGAAGAGTTATGAAAGACTTAAAAAAAGCTATAGATCTCATTACAGTAGAAAAGCTAGAAAAAGTTCTTTCTTTTTTAAAATGGCGCGAATTGGATGTTTTGATGAATGGAAGAGTGCGTCAATTTGTATCTCCCGACGATGAATATGTAGCGCTAATACCACTTGTTAAAGAGTTTTCTGATTACTATAGAGTACTAGGAGAAACCTTGCAATCCATTGCGTCTTTTGAGAACAGGGCTATAGAAGCATTGGTTAATAGGATATTAAATCCATCGTATGATATTCAAAAATGGCGCATAGCTAATAGTTATACTTCTGATGGGAAAATACCCTTCTTTAGCATGACAGATACTATAGAAAAAATAAAAGATGTTTTAGCTACAACTTATTTAGATACTTTAAATCCTACAAGATTTCACAAAAAAGTCTATACAATGGATGTTAACAAGAATATTTCAGAATATTCTTTTGGACAAACAGAAATAGGTAGCTATATCCTAAATATATTATGTCCTCTTGGAGATTATCAATATACAATTTTTAATCCAACAGAACAGGATATTCCATTAAACCGAAAAATAAATATGCGGTTACTGTCTTCAATCAATAATATTCAAAAAGACTTAGGAAATAGTGATACTAACAAAGTCGATGAAGATGTCGACAAAGGATTGTATAGTGTTAATTTTCTTGATTCATTAGTAGATATTTATGATGAGACCAAAGATACAGAGATGAATATAATTGTCGACTGGTGTAAAGATGTTAGATTTGTAAAAGAAGCTCCGGTATCCTCTATCAAATTAGAACCTATTTTTATGGAAAAAGTTAATTTTATAGCTGATAAATATAGGCCTAAAAAAGAAGAAAATGTTCAAAAAACATATTATGGAAAAATCGAAAGTATTACGGCTAATCCAGAAGTAGAGAATAGGGAATATGTTCAAATCAAAATTGTTACCATTGGAGATGACAATAAGAAGCTTAACATACAATCAAGATTGAATTATAATGCTTTTTACTCTATTGTAAAAACTGCTTTTGATAATGGATCTAATATAAAACTGTCTGGTATTCAGAAAGATATAGGAAAACAGAAATGGATAGACAATGGCGTCTTAGAATTATTAGATAGATAAATGGCAAAGAACAAACTAAATATTAAAGCACAATGAAAAAGGTTTTATTTTTAATGGTGGCTGCATTAGCGATAATGGGATGCAGTAAAGATTCTACATTCACAGATGATAGCGACGATAATAAAGAGATTCCGGAAGTATCCGTAACAGTAGATGCATCTGATATAAAAGTTGTAAGCGCAACGCTAACAGGAAATGTAAATTCAAACGCACTCGAAGAAGATAGATTAGGTGTAACCAATTATGGTTTCATCGTGTCAAAAAGCAGCAATCCAACAAAAGAAAATGGATGGGTTCTAAAAGGGAATAATATAAAAGGAAATGAGTTTTCGGTTAAAGCTATGAATTTAGCTCCAACGACCCAATATTATTATGTATCATTCTTTTATGATGGTTCAAAATATTATTATGGGAAAATTCTCTCATTTACAACCAATGATTTTAACTCAACCGATTTGAAAGCAGAAGCAAATCCTGGAGATACATACGTAGATTTCAAAGGGTATTTAGATTATGAGAAAATTGGATATTTTGATTCTTTCAAAGTCGCTTTTTGTTTGAACAATGTTCACACTGGGTATAGCACTGAAATGGTGAGCGTAGGAACTCATTATACTTATGAGACAAGCTTTAAAAGCATATCTGCTGGAACAAATCATGAGTATTATTTTTTTATTGAATATGTTGATAAAAGTAATATCAAACATACATTCAGAGGACAAAATCAAAGCTTCTGCACACCTCTAGAATTGTCAACAGGTGCTGTAGATCTTGGATTATCCGTTTTATGGGCTGGGGTTAACCTAGGAGCAAGTTCACCTGAACAATATGGGTTATTTCTAGCATGGGGGGAATCTACAGAAAAAGACAATTATACATCTTCTAATTATTTATATAATGGCATAATTATTGGTAATGACGTAACAAAACCCGGCTTCAAAATTAAAACTTATGATATAACTAATACTGATTATGATGCACCGCATAAAATTCTATCAAATGGATGGCATATTCCAAATCCTAAACAGATAAAAGAGTTGATTGATAATTGTAATTGGAAGTATATGAGGTATAAAGGGGTAGATGGTTTTCTCGTAACTGGGCCTAATGGAAATAATATATTTATTCCTGCCGCTGGAAAATATAATAATGATAAATATGAAGGAGAACGCAATTATGCACATTTATGGGCAGGAGAATGCATTATAGATAGAGATAGAAGATCAAGTTACGTGTTGAATGTATCCTTTTACCTAGCCAGTTTAAATACAACTAGTGGATATGTTTCATCCTATTATGGACATAATATACGCCCTGTCAAAGATAAAAAATAACTATATATTAACATATCAATTCTACCTTAAAAACTGCATTTGTATAGTAGATTGTGTTTTAAGAAATTCAGAAAACGAACATATCAGACTGATAGTCAACGTAATACTTTATCCGCTACACGGGACTTCGTAACGCGTAGGTCGCCAGTTCAAGTCTGGCTAGCGGCTCTTGATAATAAAGCGTTAACTATCATCATAGTTAACGCTTTTTTCATAATATTGAACTGCATCTGATGAAACGAAATCAAAACAGGAAATTATTCAAAAAGAAATCACGTTCTAATTATAAATTAGGATGTATTATCACTATTGTTATACTTATACCTGTTCTTTATGGTGTCTATTTGTATTGCCAACAGTTTAATACCCAAACGCAAAAAAGCAACGAACCACAAGTTAATACATCTTCTCAAATTCCTTCCGGCAGAAATTTGGAGATCCCTGTCTCATTAGCTCCCAAACAAGAGCAAATCATTCGACATACAGGATATACCGTTTCTTATAATAAAGATTTAAAACTTCCGAATTGGGTATCCTATGAACTTACCCGACAAGAAACCAAAGGAAAAGAAAAAAGAAGTAACCGTTTCATTGCCGATCCATTAGCAATAGGGACTATTGCAACAAATGCGGATTATACACGTTCAGGATATGATAAAGGACACATGGCACCGGCTGCAGATATGAAATGGAGTCCGAAAGCGATGAAAGAGTCGTTCTATTTTAGCAATATGTGCCCACAACATCCGCAATTAAATAGAAGAGGCTGGAAAAATCTGGAAGAAAAGATCCGGGACTGGGCTATTGCAGACAGCGCTGTCATCGTTATTTGCGGACCTATCATAGAAAGAGAATCGAAAACAATCGGAAAAAATAAAGTTGCAGTACCCCAACAGTTTTTCAAAGTAGTCCTCTCTCCTTTTGTCAAACCCATGCGAGCCATTGGTTTCTTATTCAATAATGAACAAGCAACAGATCCTCTTCACTCATATGTAGTTACCATAGACAGTATCGAACGACTTACACACATGGATTTCTTTGCAACTCTACCTGATGAAATTGAAAACAAAATAGAAGCCGAAGCCAATTATCACCAGTGGCCGAATTAACTATCTGTTTGGTAAACAGCAAGTAACCCATATATCTTTTCTTATTAGTTCCACATGTGGCACTAATAAGAAATTGCAATTCAACCAAAACAATCTGCCGATCCGGCTCTTTAAATATAAAGAAAAACTAAATAAATTCTATTCCTTTTCAGCGATTCATCACAGAAAGAAATCACTCCTATCCAAATTCTTCCTATCTTTGGCACAGCAAAAAAATAACGTCTCATAAGATGAAGAAAAGAAAGATTTTATTGACAATTCTGGTCGGAGCCATTTTCCTATGCGCCATTGCAGGAGGCACTGTTTATTACTATCTGTTTGCTCCTCAGTTCCACCCCTCCAGAACCGTGTATATTTATGTAGATCGGGACGACACGGCCGACTCCATATTTAATAAAATAAAACGTTCAGGACATATAAAGAACTTCACCGGCTTCTATTGGATGTCTAAATACAAGAATTTCAATCAGAATATACATACCGGACGCTATGCTATTCGCCCGAATGACAATGTATACCATGTGTATAGCCGTTTCTCCAGAGGCTATCAAGAGCCTATGAATCTCACTATTGGAAGTGTACGGACTATAGACCGCCTTGCACGGAGTATAGGTAAACAACTTATGATAGATTCTATCGAAATAGCTCGTCAACTATTCGACTCTACCTTTCAGTCCAAGTTGGGATATGACAGTAAAACGATTCCATGTCTTTTTATTCCGGAAACTTACCAGGTATATTGGGATATGAGCGTAGACGATTTTTTTCAGCGCATGCAAAAAGAGCATGAACGCTTCTGGAACAACGAACGGCTAGCTCGGGCTACGGCAATCGGAATGACTCCGGAAGAAGTCTGCACACTCGCTTCGATCGTAGAAGAAGAGACCAATAATAATGAAGAAAAACCGTTGGTAGCAGGTCTCTATATCAACCGTTTACAAAAAGATATGCCTCTACAGGCAGATCCTACCATAAAATTCGCCTTGCAAGATTTCGCCTTAAGACGTATCACTAACGAGAATCTTAAAGTAAATTCACCGTATAATACTTATACAAATACCGGATTACCCCCCGGTCCCATCCGCATTCCTACTAAAAAAGGAATAGACAGCGTATTAAACTATACAAAACATAACTATATATATATGTGCGCGAAAGAAGATTTCTCAGGAACTCATAATTTTGCCTCCAATTATGCCGACCACATGGCAAATGCAAGAAAATACTGGAAAGCACTGAATGAAAGAAAGATTTTCAAGTAATTCTGTGATAAAACGAACTGAAAAGGCTATCTTTGCGCGATATAATAACAAACTGTGATCAACACTAATAAAAGAAATATATGAGCAAGCAACTCTTACTTGGCGACGAAGCCATTGCACAAGCTGCACTGGATGCCGGACTTTCAGGTGTTTACGCCTACCCCGGTACTCCTTCAACTGAGATTACGGAATATATTCAAATGGCCCCTATAACGACCGAACAGAATATACACAACCGTTGGTGTACCAATGAAAAAACAGCTATGGAAGCTGCGTTGGGTATGTCTTTCGTTGGTAAACGGGCATTAGTTTGTATGAAGCACGTAGGTATGAACGTAGCTGCCGACTGTTTTGTCAACTCTGCTATTACAGGCGTGAAAGGCGGACTGATTGTAGTAGCAGCCGACGACCCAAGCATGCATTCTTCTCAGAACGAACAAGATAGCCGTTTTTATGGGGACTTCTCCCTTATACCGATGTATGAGCCCAGCAACCAGCAGGAAGCATACGATATGGTATATGACGGATTTGAATTTTCAGAGAAACTAGGCGAACCGGTTTTAATGCGTATGGTAACCCGCTTGGCGCACTCTCGCTCCGGAGTAGAACGCAAAGAACAAAAACCACAGAACGGTATATCTTTCAGTGACGATCCCCGTCAATTTATCTTATTACCGGGAAACGCACGCAAACGTTATAAAGTTCTGCTCGCACGCCAGGATGAATTCATCAAAGCTTCCGAAGAATCACCTTACAATAAATACACAGACGGCCCTAACAAGAAATTAGGAATCATCGCCTGTGGCATCGGTTACAATTACTTAATGGAGAATTATCCTGGAGGCTGTGAGTACCCTGTACTTAAAATTGGTCAGTACCCATTACCTAAAAAACAAATCCTTCAGTTGGTTGAATCTTGCGACGAGATTCTTGTTCTGGAAGACGGACAGCCGTTTGTAGAAAAACAGTTGAAAGGTTATCTGGGTATTGGAATTAAAGTAAAAGGACGCTTGGACGGCACATTGTCTCAGGACGGAGAACTGAATCCTGACTCCGTAGCACGTGCAGTAGGAAAAGAAAATAAATCAGAATTCGGGATTCCTTCTGTTGTAGAAATGCGCCCGCCCGCACTTTGCGAAGGTTGCGGACATCGCGATATGTACATCACATTAACCGAAGTTCTCAAAGAAGAATACCCGTCTCACAAAGTATTCAGCGATATCGGCTGCTATACATTAGGGGCTAATGCACCATTCAATGCGATTAATTCATGTGTAGACATGGGGGCATCCATTACTATGGCGAAAGGTGCTGCCGACGGAGGACTCTATCCGGCTGTAGCTGTAATCGGAGACTCTACATTCACTCATTCAGGAATGACGGGATTATTGGACTGCGTGAATGAAAATGCCAATGTCACGATTGTCATCTCTGACAATGAAACAACCGCTATGACAGGCGGCCAGGATTCCGCCGGAACCGGACGTATCGAAGCGATATGTGCAGGTCTCGGAGTAGATCCGGCTCATATCCGTGTAGTGGTTCCATTGAAAAAGAATTATGAAGAAATGAAACGTATCATACGTGAAGAAATCGAATATCGTGGTGTATCCGTCATTATTCCACGTAGAGAGTGTATCCAGACATTAGCACGCAAAAAAAGAAGTAAATAAGCCATGAAAAAAGATATTATATTATCAGGAGTAGGTGGACAGGGTATTCTGTCTATCGCCACAGTAATCGGCAAGGCCGCCTTAAAAGAGGGCCTGTACATGAAACAGGCAGAAGTACACGGAATGAGTCAGCGCGGTGGAGATGTTCAATCCAATCTCCGTATTAGCGACCAACCGATTGCTTCGGATTTAATTCCTTCCGGAAAATGTGATCTCATCATTTCACTGGAGCCAATGGAAGGGTTGCGTTATCTCCCCTATCTCAGCCCCGAAGGCTGGTTGGTTACCAATGAAACTCCGTTTGTCAACATTCCCAATTATCCGGAGGAAGATAAAGTAATGGCAGAAATCAACAAACTGCCACATAAGATTGTGTTGAACGTTGACAAAGTAGCCAAAGAAGTAGGTTCCGCCCGCGTTGCCAACATTGTCTTACTGGGAGCAACAATTCCATTCCTCGGCATTGATTACGAGAAAGTGCAAGACAGCATTCGTGAAATCTTTCTGCGCAAAGGAGAAGCAATTGTAGAAATGAATCTTAAAGCATTGGCTGCCGGCAAGGAAATTGCAGAAAAACTAATGTAATAATTGTCACTACCATGAATACACAGTACTGGGAAGAAGAAATAGAAACCATGAGCCGCGAGAAGTTGCAGGAACTGCAACTTCAACGGCTCAAGAAAACAATCAACATAGCCGCTAACGCACCTTATTATAAGGAAGTTTTTAGCAAGCATAACATTACTGCTGACAATATACAGTCCTTGGATGATATCCGTAAAATTCCTTTTACTACAAAAGCAGATATGCGCGCTAACTATCCTTTTGGGTTAGTAGCCGGTGATATGCAGAATGACGGTGTACGTATCCACTCTTCCAGTGGTACAACCGGAAATCCAACCGTCATTGTTCATTCACAGCACGATCTTGATTCGTGGGCTAATTTGGTAGCCCGCTGTCTATATACCGTAGGAATTCGTAAAACAGATGTCTTCCAGAACAGTTCAGGATATGGTATGTTCACAGGCGGACTAGGTTTCCAATATGGCGCCGAACGACTCGGATGTCTAACAGTCCCTGCGGCAGCCGGAAATAGCAAACGCCAGATCAAGTTCATCAACGACTTCAAGACTACTGCCCTGCATGCAATCCCCAGCTATGCAATCCGCCTGGCTGAAGTCTTTCAAGAAGAAGGACTCGACCCCAAGGGAACAACATTGAAAACACTCGTTATCGGCGCCGAACCCCACACTGATGAACAGCGTCGTAAAATAGAACGAATGTTAGGTGTGAAAGCATACAACAGTTTCGGCATGACAGAGATGAACGGTCCCGGTGTCGCTTTCGAATGCCAGGAACAAAACGGTATGCACTTTTGGGAAGATTGCTACCTGGTAGAAATCATTGACCCCGAAACCTGCGAGCCTGTCCCTGAAGGAGAAATCGGCGAACTGGTACTTACAACCCTTGATCGTGAGATGATGCCGTTAATTCGCTATCGCACACGGGATTTAACGCGGATTCTTCCCGGCAAGTGTCCGTGCGGCCGTACACACATTCGTATCGACCGTATCAAAGGACGTAGTGACGATATGTTTATCATTAAGGGAGTTAATATCTTCCCGATGCAAGTCGAGAAAATTCTGGTACGGTTCCCCGAATTAGGTAGCAATTATCTGATTACGCTCGAAACCGTAAACAATCAGGATGAAATGATTGTCGAAGTTGAACTAAGTGATCTTTCGACAGATAACTATATAGAACTGGAAAAAATCCGCAAGGATATTACCCGTCAGTTGAAAGACGAAATACTAGTGACGCCCAAAGTGAAACTAGTGAAAAAGGGCTCCCTTCCGCAAAGTGAAGGAAAAGCCGTCCGGGTGAAAGACTTAAGAGACAATAAGTAACTATTTAAACTGTATATGTGCTAATATACCACTACCGCTTTCTTTATCATGCGGAATGGAATATTAGCACATTATTAATTAACATCATATATAGTATGCAATTACTTAAAAAAAGAATCCTGCAAGACGGAAAATGCTACGAAGGAGGTATCCTTAAAGTAGACGGTTTCATCAATCATCAAATGGACCCCGTCCTGATGAAATCAATCGGGGTTGAGTTTGTCCGCCGTTTTGCAGCTACAAACGTAAATAAAATCATGACAATTGAAGCCAGCGGTATCGCCCCGGCTATTATGACAGGTTATCTAATGGACTTGCCAGTCGTGTTTGCCAAGAAGAAATCACCCAAAACAATCCAGAATGCATTAAGCACAATTGTACATTCATTCACTAAAGACCGTGATTATGAAGTCGTTATCAGTTCTGATTTTCTCACTCCCGATGACAATGTTCTCTTCGTAGATGACTTCCTCGCATACGGGAACGCCGCATTGGGTATTCTCGACCTCATCAAACAATCCGGAGCAAATCTAGTAGGAATGGGCTTTATTATCGAAAAAGCCTTTCAAAACGGCCGTAAAGTACTGGAAGAACAAGGCGTTAGAGTAGAAAGCCTGGCTATCATCGAGGACTTGTCAAACTGTTGCATTAAAATCAAAGACGAATAGATTTATCAGGGTTAAAATATTGCCCTTTGTTTCTCGTTCTTTTCCCATATTGCACCGCTTGCTGAGGGCAAACGTGATAACACGCCAAGCAAGAGGTGCAATTCTTTCCCCAAACAGGTCTTCCCTCCCGAAGTTTCACATTATCTACCGGACAAACCTTCTCGCAACGCTTACATGAGATACAACTATCTGTTGCATAAAAATGTTTAGGAGACATTTGAAAACGATTAAACAAAGGATTTATAATTCTCGTTTTTAGAAAAGGCAGGCTTCCTTCGTGACAAGAAAAAATCTTCTCTCTCCTGCTTATCAATGCATTTATTTCAGTAAGCCGTGGAACTGCATTTGCCAACTTAATCCTCTCCAACTCCTTAGTATCCACATCAAAACCGGGAAGCAACACATAATTATTGGGCATAGTAACAGAAAAACCGGCATGACACAGCAACCCCTTATCATTCAACGCTTTCACCAACACTTGTTGAGTAAGTCCCGTATCATCCCCACAAGAACAAACAAAAAACAAATACTGATTCTGGTATTCTTTCAAAGAAATTCGATTGATAAAGCGCAGTACAATTTCAGGAGGAGCCCATGAGTAAATCGGAAACACAAAACCAATCTTTTCATCTTTCTGCAAATCGAACTCCAGCGCCTCATTTTTCAACGCCTCAGGGATAAAGACCAAATCTTCATTTTGTCCTTTAGAGAGCTGATTTGCAATCCATTCAGAGTTACCTGTACCGGAGAAATAAAATATCATAGGAGAGTATATAAAAAAGCCGTACCGACGATGTGATGAAACTCTGATAGAACAAGATTTGAGTGCCCGTCCCCTTTGTAATCCACCGGCTTAAAGCTGTCCCGAAGGATGTGGCCCGCCATTGAAGAACGAAGCTTTCTCGGTGCATCAGATTAATTTGAAGAGTTTCCCGATCCAGTCGATACGGCTAATATTTTTGTATCACAAATGTAATAAGAATACATGAAACTAACAAGAAAAAAAAGGATTTTGTTTGCCAACTAACATTTTTTTTATTCCCTTTCATCTGCCTAACAAAAGAAAAGTGCCAGTTACTAGCTTAGTAACTGACACTTTGTAACTCGTAAACTATTGATGCTTAAGCAGCTTTTGCTTTTGCAACTACAGCTTTGAAAGCTTCCGGGTGATTCATAGCTAAATCAGCCAAAACCTTACGGTTTATTTCAATACCGGCTTTGTGCAGACCGCCCATCAATTTAGAATAAGACATTCCTTCAAGACGTGCAGCAGCGTTGATACGTTGTATCCAAAGAGCGCGGAAGTTTCTTTTCTTATTTCTACGGTCACGGAACGCGTAAGTCAAACCCTTTTCCCAAGTGTTTTTAGCTACGGTCCATACATTCTTTCTTGCACCAAAGTAACCTCTGGTCAATTTCAAAATTTTCTTTCTTCTTGCTTTTGAAGCAACATGATTTACTGATCTTGGCATAGTTTTACTTTTTTTGAATGTTAGCGCCGCTACTTCACGCAGCGAACTTCAGGCTAATGCATTCGGTTAATACTTTAATAATACTTTTACGCTTTTGATTACTTCATTGCTAAGAGTTCCTTAACCTGGCTTACATTTGTTGTATCAACAGTTGTAGAGTAGCACAGATTTCTTTTTCTCTTTTTGGTTTTCTTAGTCAAAATGTGACTGTGAAAAGCGTGCTTTCTTTTGATTTTACCTGTTCCGGTAAGGGTAAACCTTTTTTTAGAACCGGAGTTAGTCTTCATCTTTGGCATCTTACTTGTTTTTAAATTATTAAATATATAATGGTAACGCACTATACCTGCGCGTTACGCACCTTTTCTTATTCCGCGTCCGTTTTCGGCATTTCCGCTTTCTGTGCAGGAGCAGCAGGTTTCGCAACAACAGGCTTTTTCGGAGCTTCTTTCTTTTTCGGTGAAAGCTGAATAGTCATACGCTTTCCTTCGAGTACCGGCATTTGATCTACTTTCGCATAATCTTCCAAGTCATTGGCAAAACGAAGTAGCAAAACTTCACCTTGTTCCTTAAAAAGAATAGAACGGCCCTTGAAGAACACGTATGCTTTTACCTTATCTCCGTCTTCCAAAAATCCCTTGGCATGCTTCAACTTGAAGTTATAATCATGGTCATCTGTCTGAGGTCCGAAACGGATTTCCTTTACATTGACCTTCACCTGCTTCGCTTTCTGTTCCTTCTGACGTTTCTTTAACTGATAAAGAAATTTAGAATAATCAATAACACGACAAACAGGGGGTTGAGCATTAGGAGAAATTTCCACTAAATCCAACTCTTTCTCTTCAGCCAGTTTCAAGGCCTGAAAGATAGGATATACTTTTGGTTCAATATCGTCGCCCACAATGCGGACTTCTTTGGCACGAATCTGTTCGTTGATTCTGTATTGCCCTTTTAGAGTGTCATTCTTCATTAAAAACGTTTACTTCCTAGTTTGATCTTTTTATTGTTCTACTAAATATTTATCATGAAACGGCTGCAAAGTTACCATTTATTTATCATATTCTGAACTTCTTCGTTCAAAATTTTAGCAAATTCTTCAAATTTCATGGTTCCCTTGTCACCTTCGCCCTGTCTACGAACAGAAACTTCTCCGTTTTCTGCTTCTTTTTCGCCTACAATCAGCATATAAGGGATGCGTTTCATCTCATTATCACGGATCTTACGCCCGATTTTCTCATTACGATCATCTACAATCGCGCGAATCTCGTGTGTTTTCAAATACATCTTTACCTGCTCTGCATAATCGTTGAACTTTTCACTAATCGGCAGAATAACTACCTGTTCAGGAGTCAGCCACAACGGGAACTTACCGGCAGTATGCTCAATCAATACAGCAACGAAACGTTCCATAGAGCCAAACGGAGCGCGATGAATCATAACCGGACGGTGCTTCTGGTTATCAGAACCCATATATTCCAGTTCGAAGCGTTCCGGCAAGTTATAATCTACCTGAATAGTCCCTAACTGCCAACGACGCCCAATCGCATCTTTTACCATAAAGTCGAGCTTAGGGCCATAGAAAGCAGCTTCACCATATTCAATCTTAGCAGGTAATCCTTTTTCTTCACAAGCTTCAATAATAGCTTGTTCCGCCTTCTCCCAATTATCATCGCTACCGATATATTTCTCACGGTTCACTTTATCACGCAGTGATATCTGAGCTTCAAAATTCTGGAAGTTCATAGAACGGAATACAATAGAGATAATATCCATCACACGGAGGAATTCATCTTTCACCTGGTCCGGACGGCAGAAAATATGCGCATCATCCTGTGTAAAACTACGCACACGAGTCAATCCATGCAACTCACCACTCTGCTCATAACGGCAAACAGTACCAAATTCAGCAATACGCAACGGAAGATCCTTGTAAGAGCGCGGGAAGTTCTTATAAATCTCGCAGTGATGCGGGCAGTTCATCGGTTTCAGGAAATATTCCTCACCTTCTTCCGGAGTATGGATAGGCTGGAATGCATCCTTACCATATTTAGCATAGTGGCCGGATGTCACATACAATAGCTTATTACCAATCGGTGGAGTTATTACTTCCTGATAGTCATAACGAGTCTGAATGCGACGTAAGAAATCTTGCAGACGCAAACGCAATGCAGTACCCTTCGGGAGCCACATCGGGAGCCCCTTACCTACCGTTTCAGAGAACATGAACAATTGCATTTCCTTACCAATCTTACGGTGGTCGCGTTTCTTGGCTTCTTCCAGTAATGCCAGATACTCATCCAGCATTTTCTTTTTCGGGAATGTGATGCCATAAATACGAGTCAGCATCTTGCGGTCTTCATGTCCACGCCAATAAGCACCCGCTACCGAAGTCAACTTGATAGCCTTAATCGGAGCAGTCGTCATCAAGTGAGGGCCACGGCAAAGGTCAGTAAATGCACCTTGTGTATAAGTAGTGATATGACCGTCTTCCAACTCGGAAATCAATTCACATTTATATGTTTCGCCACGGTCGCCAAACATTTTCAAAGCATCCGTTTTTGCAATGCTTTTTCTAACAACCGCCTCTTTCTTTGCAGACAGTTCTAACATTTTAGCTTCAATAGCAGGAAGATCGCTTTCCTTAATCACCGCTTCTCCCGGATCCACATCATAGTAGAATCCATTTTCGATAGCCGGTCCGATACCGAACTGGATGCCCGGATAAAGTTCCTGTAATGCTTCGGCCAACAAGTGAGCACTTGTGTGCCAGAATGCATGTTTACCTTCTTCATCATCCCATTTATAAAGTACAAAATCAGCATCTTCATTAATAGGACGTCCTAAATCATAAGTCTCGCCGTTCACGCCACATGCCAGTACATCCTGTGCCAAGCGCGAGCTGATACTTTCAGCAATCTGTAAACCGTTTACTCCTTCGTTGTACTCACGAACAGAGCCATCGGGAAATGTTATCTTTATCATAATATGATTATGTTATATTTTCACAATTTGAACGCAAAAGTAACTAAATCTTTTGAGTTTTCTATTTTTTATCAAAAAAATGTTATTCCGTTTGATCTGTAAAACGTTTGATTACATTATAAGCGGAAACGATACCCAATTCTCCGGCTTTGCTCAAATCAGAAATACCCAGTTTATTATTACCCAAGAAGATATGAGTAAGTCCGCGGTTGAAATAAGCGTCAGCAAAATCAGGATTCAGTTCAATAGCCTTATTATAATCTGCAATAGCCGACCGATAATCCTTCAGCATGGCAGACACATTGGCACGATTATAATATGCATAAACAAAATCCGGAGCAAGATTAATCACCTTATCCAAATCTTTTCTTACCACCTCATAATCTACCGCAGTTATCTCTTTACGTGCATTATCACCAGGAACATCTGTATCGGCAGTTTGTTCAGCCTTCTGATATTCCAACTGCTTGCAACGGATAAGCGCACGCATAAAATATGCAGGGAAGAAATCACCGTCCAACAAGATTGTCTGTGTCAAATCGGAAACCGCACTTGAGAAATCCTGTACCAAATAAAAATCAATTGCACGGGCAAAACGTTTTGAAGCATTCTTCTCATCATCCACGATAGCTGATGTATGCGTATCAATCAAAGCAAAATGGAATTTCACTTGTTCTTCTGTCAACGGAGCTTCCATATTCGTAATACGAAGACGCTTTGGAAGTACACCCGAGCGATTCAGTTCTTCCACATATTTGTGGAAATTCACCGACCGTTTCACATCACTCATCTTCTCATAATAAGTCAAAGCGAACATAGGCTCCAGTGTAATATTCACATTCTTATCCTGCACACGTCCACGATAATCACTTGTATAGCGCTGTTCAGCTTCAGAATCATCAGCTATCACTATCTTCCGATAGTTATTCATATTCTTATCTGATTTCTTACGGGTTCTATCTTTATCATCCCCTTCACTGTCCTGATCCGGATTCTGGTTTTGGGCTACATCTTTATTCGTCACTCCGTTCTGTTTATCCAGTTGAGCCTTCAAGAGTTTAAATTCATCCTGTTCAGCACCCTTCCGGTCCCCTATTTTCTTTCGGGCTTCAGCACGCTGATAATATCCGGCAAGGAAATTCGGGTGTTGGTTGATAACAGTTGAATAATCCTGTATAGCTCCACGATAATCTCCCGTCTGTGCACGAAGCAGACCACGATTAAAGATTGCCATCATATTATCCGGCTCCATTTTTATAACAAAGTCGAAATCTTCAATAGCACGGTTATCATCTCCTACCCTTGCACGCAACAAACCACGGTTATAGTGCCCGATAAAATTATTCGGATCAATATCCAATGCCAAGTCATAATCGCTCATGGCTCCCCTCAGGTTATTCTGATGAAATCTGGCCAATGCGCGATTAATATAATTCCCGGCATTCTTAGCACTCAAATGAATAGCACGATCGAAATCAGATTCCGCTTCCCCGTATTTTGACTGTTGCAACTTGACGATCGCTCTTGCTGCCCATGCGTCCGGATCGTATTTATCCAGTTCAAGAGCTTTATTGAAATCATTCAATGCGGCAATAGTGTCTTTTTGCTGTAAAGAGACCTCTCCTCTCATCAGGTAAGCGCGAGTATAACGCGGAGATACTTTCAGCAAACTCTCCAAATCTTCTTTTGCCGAATCATAATCTTTCTTCTGAATATGTGATAATGTCAGATTATGCCACAAAGTAATGTTCTCCGGATCATAATGCAGCGCTTTCTGATAGTCTTCAATAGCACCGTCAAATTTACTCTGCCGGATTCTCGCCAGACCACGAATCTGATAAGCACCAACCACAAACGGATTACGTTGAATAGCCGCGTCACAATCCGCCTCCGCTCCCTGAAAATCTTCCAGATTCAGCTTGGCCAGTGCTCTGAAGAAATAAGGTTCATACAGATAAGGCTTAGCATTAATTACCTGGTTAAAGTACTGGATAGAAAGTACATAGTCCTCAAAATAAAGAGCGTTCCGGGCTATGGTCATCACCCGGTCCGTATTTATCTGAGCACACACCAATGTGGGGAACAGCATTAAAACTGTTAGTATTTTTTTAATCATCGACATTTTATACTTGTAAACGAAGCAAAAATAATGCTTTTCGCTTACTTAACAGGGATATAAACGTTTTTTATCTTTATTTCACCTGTTTCATCTTATAGGAACTACGTGCTTTCCCTTTCAACATCGTATTCAATTTGCCTTTTATCATTTGTTTACGAAGTGCAGAGATATGGTCGATAAACATTTTACCGTCCAAATGGTCGAATTCATGTTGCATCACACGTGCCAGATAACCTTCCACTTCTTCTTCATGCTCCACAAAATCCTCGTCCATATATTTCACACGAATTTTATTTCCTCTTTTCACGGTCTCATGAATACCGGGAAGACTCAGGCAGCCTTCTTCCATACTCACTTCCTCACCTCCTATTTCCAAAATATGAGGATTAATATAAGCTTTATTAAAACCTTTAAATTCCGGATAATCTTCTGAAAGCGGGTCCAATGTAATCGTAACCACACGAATGGGTAAACCGATCTGCGGAGCAGCCAATCCTACGCCATCGGCATGCACCATTGTTTCAAACATGTTCGCTATCAATTCTTTCAGATTCGGATAATCCGGGGTAATGTCCTCTGCCACCTTTCTCAATACAGGCTGGCCATATACATAAATAGGTAAAATCATATTTTTATACTCTACTAAAAATTAAGTTATTCTATGTTCTTCTACTAAAAACGTTTACTCTCCAAATATGTTTGCAAAATAATAGTCGCACTTATTTCATCCACCAACGCTTTATTCTGGCGATCTTTTTTCTTCAGCCCTGCTTCCTGCATTGTGCGATGCGCCAGAACCGATGTAAAACGTTCATCCACATATTCAACCGGAATATCCGGGAAGAGTTTTTTCAATGAACGAACAAAGGGTTCTATGTTTTTCATATTTTCCGAAACCTCATTGTTCATTTGCCTGGGTAAACCGACAATGATCCGTTCTACCGGCTCTTTTGCGATATAATCACCGATAAAATTCAGAAGTTCATGCGTCGGCACTGTTGTCAGGCCATTGGCAATCAACTGCATCGTATCGCTGACAGCTATCCCCGTACGCTTTCTTCCATAATCTATTGCTACTATCCTGCTCATGGGGCACAAAAATACAAAAAAAGACGCTTCCTATGAAAGGAAACGTCTCTTTTATTCTATTATTTAGATGTATATTATTCTTCAACAATAGCTACACGGCTCAGTTTAGCGTCATCATAGAACATATTGCCTACACCACCCTTGTAGTCAACCTTCAACTGAGAAGCAGGAACTCCGAATTCGTTAACCATCAGGTCGCGAACAGCTTCAGCTCTCTTCTTACTCAACTTCATGTTGTATTCAGCAGAACCAGTACCCTTGTCAGCATATCCTGTTACAGTAAATGTCTTGTCAGGATTAGCCTTGATACCCTTAGCCATAGCTTCGATATTCATGTATTCTCTCTTGCTGATATTGCTCTTTCCGATGTTGAATACAACAACAAGACGTGGAACAAATCCGCCTTCTTTCTTAACGATAACTTCCGGTTTCTTGTTACGTGCTTCAACCAAGTCACGTTTCAGAGATTCGTTTTCACCTTTCAAAGCATTTACTCTGTCTCTCATGTCATTCAACTGGCTTTCCGGAACCATTGGTACAGTAGGAACAGCATTCCAGCCGCGTTTCTTGAACTTATAAGTAACACCTACTGTCACGCCACCCATTCCTTCTTTGCTAGCGCCACCAAATGCATTTTTCATCAAAAGGCCACGCAATTCTACATTAAGGTCTAAAGCAGGAGACAAGCGGAAACGGTTGATCAAACCGGCATTTATACCCAAATTCTTCTCACGAGGTTCTGACCATGACACAGCCAAACCAGCTCCTACATAAGGAATAAATGAATAAATACGATCTTCATTGTATCCGCACAACATGTTAGAAAGGTTGAACAGAACATCACCATGGAAATTAGCCATATTCCATTTCTGTTTGTAATATCCGTTAGAATATGTACCACCTTTTGCATACCTAGCGTCAGCAGAAGGAGCTGCTCCCTTAGCTTGAAGACCATTGTATGCAAGACGCAATCCGATTCCCGGAGTAAACCACTTACCTACGGCAATATCAAGTGCCGGAGCAAGACGTTTTCCGAAATCAGCTTTACCGTCATTGTCGCCAAAATACATTTGTGCGCCAATACCACCACTAATAAACCAGTTAGCACCGAAGCGATTTGTTTCTACGGTATAGCTCTTCGCTGCATTTTCTTTTTCCTGAGCAGGCAGACATACAGAGGCCGCTGCCAATAAAATAAACAATAAACCCTTTTTCATCTCAATTTATTTTAGTAAATAATATATTTCTATATTTTGTCTTACAGGAAATCAACCGACTCCCAAACGTCTCATGCCTGACAAAGAGACAATAAGCAACTTCCTTTTCTTGAAATTTAATGCAAATATAGATATTTAATATAACACAAGCAAAAAAACGCGTAAAAAATCATTCCCACACAAAAAAATAAGGAATGATAAAAGTGTTATATAACTCCGAAAGAAGACGAAAGGCATTTATTACCAAAGAATTAAAACAAAAAAAATAGCCGGCGATAATTGCATCACCAGCTATTTTATTTCTTTAATATTATATCTAATAAACCAGTTTCACATTATCAACCCATAATGAATTACCCGGCGAACCGATATAGGCTCCTCCATGACTGGACGTAAACTGTATATATATATGTGTAGGCACATCATCTTCATTTCCCCAGGCAACTTCATGAATAGGAACGCTTTCCCCTTTACTGTTTACCGTATAGTTTTCGGTAACTTGTAATCGCATCATATGCGCTTTATATTCAGGGCGCCCTGTAATATCACCATACATAATCTCATACGAAGCATTATTTTTCCAGTCGGTAGAATGATAATAATAAGTCACCATAGTCCCTATCCGTTTGGCATAAACATTTCCGTTCGCATCTTCCCAACGTTTTTGCAAAAACAGAATAGCTGCCGGATAATCTTTTCCGGGCACATCCGTAATCTTACTGAAACCGGTAGCACGGATACGATTCTCCCTGTCCGACATCTTCACTTTATAATCAAATTGAAGTGCCACCGGTTTTTTAGTAAACGGCACGCCACATTGCAACATCTTCTGCGGATTCTTAGTACCCTTAATAGGTTCATGCACCGTCCCTGTAAAAATAGAACCTGCCGCCAACACAGTGATATTAACAAGCCCCAACACTTTCACACTTTCCATGCGTGTATCCAGACGTGCACAATACCCTTCTCCCCTTTTTTCCGGGAAAACAGACGTATTTGTTTTTGTAATTCCCGCTACCTTTGCCATTACATTCGAAGTACCCCACGGTGAACCACCCATGTTTTTATAAACCTGATCTCCTTGAATTACAGCCGTCGGTGCAATCTCATACACATTCTTCGTATTTCCTCCGATAATTCCCGATTCCTTTATCTGCCGGTCTACCCATTGGTCCATATCTCCAAAAGGAAACATTTCCACTTTATGCTGTGCCAGCAAAGACAAGGAAGAAATAAATGCGACAAAAGTTGTCACCACCAGGCGATGAACGATTTTCTGAATCATTAATACCTTTCCTTTCTTTTATAAATTATAATCCCATTGTTTCAAAGCAAAACCCCAGTTTTCTTCTACCAATCGAATTGTCCGGTCATCATATTTATATTTATTCTTTTTATATCCTTTCTTACCGCCGACATATTTTTCAATATCTCCACGCGCTTCGGCAAATCCGGGAATAGAGAGTGACTTATAAATATCCTCCGTCATTCCCATTGCATCGGCTTCGAAATCCTCAAACTTCACTTCCCTCAGATTACCCTCAGGAATAAACTGCTTGTCCGATTCATATTTATGATAGAGTTTCGCATAGATAGAAAGGATATTTTCCTCTAATTGTTCATTTCCGATATCCTGCAATTTTAACGGTTGGATCGTATTTGTAAAGAAACTGCGTGTAGATTCAAATACCGTATACGGATTGCGCATCAGATAAATAAACTTAGCATTCGGGAACATTTTCACCAGTTCCCTCACTCTACCGGTATGAGGCGGATTCTTGCTAAGGAATTGCGTGCCATGAGTATTCCACAACGAAATCTTTATCAGCTTCGTAAATACTTCTTCAAACACCTTCAACTCCGCATCCGAGATATTGTCAAACAACAGATACTTGTCAGCATATTCCTGTTGATATTTCGGCAAGAACCAAAAATTATAATAAGTATAAGGCATCATGTTTGCCAGTGCAAATTCTTCTTCCTGCGGCAGGTCTACTGCCAGCTCCATGTTGTCCGTCGGACGTTTATCCGGCATCAGCCAACTCATATTCTTCTTGAAGAAAGGCTGTCCCCACATCATCAAATGAGGAAACACGGTCTGATAGGTCGTATTATAGCCAAAATGCTTATCACAGGAGAATACATTGTGCACAAAAGTAGTTCCGCTCCGCCAGTGCCCCAAAATAAACACCGGATCATGCTCCAGCGGTTGATTCGCCAACAACTTCTCATAACGTTTGTCCTGCAATGAGGCCAATGGAGAAAGCAATCGGCATACAGCCTTTGTCAATCGGTACTTACCCTTATAGGCTGCATCAATTTCACGACCGGCAGTAATTGCTTTAAAAGTTTTCCAGTCGGCACCTACCAATGTATTGATCGGAAGTTTATTAAATTCGAGTAATCCCATACTTTCTTATTTTATTATTTTCACGGCAAAACCCTGGCGTTCCAGTTCTTTCACCGCCTTTTCTACTGCTTCATAATGTTCGGGGGCGATTCCCAACTTCGACAGATCCAATACAGGAATATCATCCGTATTGCTCATATCCTTCATTTCCACCCGATCGATAATCATACCTACCGCAGAAGTATTGTTGGTAATCGGGTCGATCAGGATAAATGAGCCACATGATTTATTCTTCTTATAAGGATCAAAGAACAACTCTTTCGCGGTTGTCAGCACCACGCAGGCAATCTGATTCAATTGCAAAGGCAGAGTCTCTTTTGTCAACTGTCCATTGTCCGGCGACAGATGTTCCATTGTGTTCACATCCACCTTATACTTAATCGTATCAATGCGCGTACGACTCAGATTTGTTGTCTGTTTGATAAAGAACGATTTATTTATATCCATTGGCTCCTCATCCATCCATACCAACATTGCTTCAAAGTTACGGTCAACAATCGGCAAGTTATCGGGATGTACCAGCATTTCACCACGGGATACATCAATTTCATCTTCCAGTGTCAGTGTAACCGACTGTGGAGGGAAAGCATAGTCCAACTCACCGTCATAAGTCACGATACTCTTCACTTTGGACGTCTTTCCTGAAGGCAACGCCATTACCGTATCCCCCTTACGAACAATACCCGAAGCCACCTTACCACAAAAACCTCTAAAATCCAAATTCGGACGCAGCACATACTGCACCGGGAAACGAAAATCCTCCAAATTATGGTCATTGTCAATATGAACAGTTTCAAGGAAATCAAGTAAAGAAGTCCCCTTGTACCACGGAGTACGCTCCGACTTATCCACTACATTATCACCGTCCAACGCAGAAAGCGGAATACAGTTTACATCAGGGATTCCCAGTGGAGATACAAATTTCTTATACTCCGCAACAATCTCATTGAAACGCTCTTCCGAAAAATCCACCAAGTCCATTTTATTGACCGCCAATACCACATGTTTGATACCCAGTAAAGACACCAGGAAAGTATGGCGGCGAGTCTGTGTAATCACTCCTGTGCGTGCATCCACCAGAATAATTGCCAGATTTGCCGTAGAGCCGCCGGTAATCATATTACGGGTGTACTGCTCATGTCCCGGAGTGTCCGCAATGATAAATTTACGTCCATTGGTGGAGAAGTAGCGATAAGCCACATCAATTGTAATACCTTGTTCGCGTTCAGCCTTCAATCCATCGAGCAGCAATGCATAGTCGATATGCTCACCTGCATTTCCTACACGTTTACTGTCGCGTTCCAGCGCATCCAATTGGTCCTCATACAATTTCTTGCTGTCAAACAGCAAGCGACCGATCAATGTCGATTTTCCATCATCCACCGAACCGGCTGTCAACAGCCTCAGCAAGTCTTTCTGTTCATCTTTGTCCAGAAAAGCCTTTATATCTAATTTATTATCTGCCATCACTAATTACAATTAAAAGTATCCTTCACGTTTCTTCTGTTCCATACTCGCGTCCTGATCAAAGTCAATCACACGAGTCGTCCGTTCACTCTTGGTAGTAGTCATCATCTCCTCCACGATTTCTTCAATCGTAGCGGCACCACTTTCCACAGCACCCGTCAGCGGCCAACAACCTAATGTACGGAAGCGAACCATCTTCATTTCAATCCGGTCGCGATATTTTTCCGGCAGACGATCATCATCCGCCATTATCAGGTTGCCATCCATTTGCACCACCGGACGTTCTTTCGCATAATATAACGGAACAATCGGAATATTCTCCAAACGGATATACTGCCATATATCCAATTCCGTCCAGTTACTCAACGGGAACACACGGATACTTTCTCCTTTATGTACGCGGGCATTATAAATATCCCACAATTCCGGACGTTGATTTTTCGGGTCCCACTGGTGAAACTTATCCCGGAAAGAGAAGATACGTTCTTTCGCACGCGATTTTTCCTCATCACGGCGTGCACCGCCAAAAGCAGCGTCAAACTTATACTTATCCAGTGCATGAAGCAACGCCTGTGTTTTCATCAAGTCCGTATGCACTTTACTTCCATGTGTAAAAGGTCCTACCCCTGCATGAAAAGCCTCCATATTACTTTCTACGATCAGGTTCCATCCATATTTCTTCGCATACTCATCACGGAACTGAATCATCTCCTTGAATTTCCATTTCGAATCAATATGCATCAACGGGAATGGTACTTTACCCGGATAAAACGCTTTTTCAGCCAAGCGTACCATTACAGAAGAATCCTTTCCAATACTATAAAGCATCACCGGATTCTCAAATTCCGCCGCCACTTCGCGGATGATATGAATAGACTCGGCTTCGAGTTCTTTCAAGTGGCTTAATTTATATTCTTCCATTACTAAAATAATGATTTTATTCTTCTACTAAACACTTCTTTTTACTTTGGGCAAAACCAGCTCCAACAAGCAATTCACCGATTCTTCCAGTGTCAGTTTGGAAGTATCCAATGACAATGCCGGATGTTCGGGAACCTCAAACGGTGCAGAAATTCCGGTAAAATTCCGAATTTCCCCCTTACGTGCCTTGGCATAAAGCCCTTTCACATCTCGTTTCTCGCACTCCTCCAACGGGGTACTCACAAAAATCTCCAGAAAGTCATCCTTACCGATAATATTTGCAGCCATTTCCCGGATATCGTTATTAGGACTGATGAATGCCGCAATTGTAATAATGCCACTATCCAAAAAGAGCTTTGAGACCTCAGCTATGCGACGGATATTCTCCACCCGGTCAGTTTCGGAAAATCCGAGGTTATTATTGATACCACTACGAATATTATCCCCGTCAAGGATACGGCAAAGCAATCCTCGCTTATGAAGTTCACGCTCCAGTGCGATAGCAATCGTACTTTTGCCCGATCCGCTCAATCCGGTAAACCAGATCATCACACTATGTTGCCCCAAAAGTTCCTCTTTGTCCTGCCGTGTCATCATGCGGTCAAATATAGGATATATATGATTCTTTTCTTCCATTTATAAATTCGTTTTATTAAAAGTTCCAGATCATCGGAATCAGAATAACAGAGATTATAAAGGTTATGATATTGAGCGGCAAACCGATACGAACAAAGTCCATAAATTTATAGTTGCCGATACCTTGCACAATCAGATTAGTCTGATAACCGATAGGTGTAGAGAAACTGGCTGAAGCAGCCATACAGATCACAACAAAGAAAGGCGTCGGACTGACTCCCAACTGCGCTGCAATCGACAGGGCCAATGGGAATGCCAATGCTGCCGCCGCATTATTCGTAATCAACTCCGTAAACAGGTTCGTAATGATAAACAACATGGCAAGCAACACGTGCGGACCGTAATCATCGCTCAACCCGATAATGAACTTCGCAACACTATCAGCCACTCCCGAATTCACCATAGCCTTACTGATTGCAAATGCACAAGCAATCGTAATCAAGATATCCCACGAAATGTATTTTGTATATTTACGGGCAGGAAACAGGTTCGTCCACGCCATAACAATGGTGGTGATAGACACAAAAAAGAACATATCCAGTTTGATATCCGGAAACATCTCTTTTGTCACCGGCAATTCACCGATCGTAGCACCGACAATCATCAGCACCAATAAAATCAGAGCTAGCCAGCGTTTTTTCTTTCCTGCGGTATCAGGGTCATTTCCGTTTGTCAGCAACACAAACACAGAAGACTCCCCCCATGTAGGAATAAAGGTATCATCAGCCATTACAACAAGCGTATCTCCTTCACGTAGCACCACTTCATTCAGATTAGTTACGAACCGCTGTCCGCTACGTGTCTTGATCTCCTTTACTTCCGCTCCATAATGACGCTGGAAATTAAAATCACTCAACTTCTTATTGATACCGGGGAAACGTGCCCCTAACACCGCTTCCACCCGATGCAATTTCTCCCCCTCTTCCATTTCCTCATCCGGCACAGCCGTATCAGGACGAGCATCCGGCAAAAGTCGTTTGGAGAAAAGGAAAAGATAAACAATTCCGGCAACAGCAATAAAAATGCCGACCTTTCCCAGTTCGAACATGGAGAAACCTTCAAAACCGGCTTCTAAAATCATTCCGTGCACTACCAGATTGGTAGAAGTACCAATCAACGTACAAATACCACCAAGAATAGTCACATAAGAAAGAGGAATCAGGAATTTTGTTGCCGGGAGATTAACCGATTTCGCCCAATGTTTGATAATCGGGGCGAAGATAACCACAACAGGAGTATTATTCAGGAAAGCGGAAATGAAAGCCACCGAAGGTAAGATACGCAACTGTGCTTTAAACACCGACGTCTTGCCCTGTGGAAGCAATTTCTTTATCACTTGCCCTAATGTACCCGATTGGCGGATACCTTCACTTACCAGAAACAGTAGGGCAACGGTAATCATGCCCTTATTACTGAACCCTTCCAGCATTTCTTTCGGGGTCAGAATACCGGCACACAAAAACAAGACCACTACCGAAAAAAGTATCATGCCCGGACGCATTTTGTCAGCGACCAAAGCAGCTACCATTCCTAATAACGACAACAGTACAAATACAATTTCAAATGTCATATAAACATTAATTAGTGTTTTCTTTTTGGCTCGACGATAAACCACGGATTCAATAAATCCTCCTTGTTATATCGTAGAGGTTCGTCCTTTCCGGCTTGATACACTTCCATACCGGCGGCACGCGCTATCGCATGTCCGGCAGCTGTATCCCACTCCATTGTCGGAGCGAAACGCGGATACACATCCGCACTACCTTCTGCAACCAGACAGATTTTAATGGAACTTCCACTTGATATCAGTTCGACACTGCCATGTTTCTTCTTCAAGTCAGCGATATATGTTTCCGTTTCAGGTGACAGGTGCGAACGTGAAGCAACAACAATAAAATGATCACGTACATCCTCTAAAGGCATCAGCTCCGACTCTTTTATCATCTGTTGTAATGTCGTCCCTTTCCCTACCGGAGCGACAATACCGGAGCACTTATAGGCTCCCATACCTTCCACAGCAAAGTAAAGCACTCTCTTTACAGGCACATAAATAACGCCTAACACAGGTACTGAATTCTGCACCAGGGCTATATTTACCGTAAATTCTCCATTGCGTTTAATAAATTCCTTTGTTCCATCCAGAGGGTCAACAATCCACAAAGTATCCCATTTGCGGCGAACCTCATAATCCAGATGCTTTCCTTCTTCACTAAGAACAGGAAAAGGAGTATCGTTCAAAATAGCCACAATCGCTTCGTGCGCTTTCCTGTCTGCTATTGTCAGAGGAGAATTATCAGCCTTTCTCTCTATCTCGAAGTCCGATGCCGGATCATCATAAATAGAAAGTATGTTTTCACCGGCTTTCAATGCTGCATCGATAGCAGCCATTACATATTTTTGTTCCATTTAATTCCTTTATTAACACCTCACTAATATCAAGGCTGTAAATCCTCTAAATTAAGAGTTGACAAAAGTAAAAACTTTCTTTGCTATAAAAGTTTCCCCACCTGCATTTATAACTTCTTTTAGTAGAATGATAAAAATATCTAAACGAAACATCATTTTTCTCTCTCAACAAAAAAGCAGTAACTTCCCAGTTACCGCCTTCTTATTCGGAAAAAACGTTGGTTCTTCCCAATATATATTACCAAAAAGAAATCAATATACACGATACAGCAACCAAGCGCCTTGGAAATCCGAACGATTCGGATACTTAGCCTTGAAAGCATCGCGAGCGTCAGCAGCAGCAGCCTTATCAGCAAATGAGCTAACTATTACACGATACATTGCCTTATCAGCGTTAAATGCGATTGTAGCCTGATAACCTTGTGCATCCAGCCAATCTTTCAATCCTTCGGCATTTGCTTTTACACCAAAGCTACCGGCCACTACACTATAATCTTTCAAACCGTCATTACCGGAAACAACTGTCACCTTTTCCTGACGTACACCCGATGTATCTGCTACTTTAGGTGTTGTCACAGGAGCTGCCACTACCGGAGTCACCTCAACCGGAGCTTCCACTTGCGGTTCTGCCAGTTCTTGCTGTTTTGCTTTCTCGTAAGCCTTCTTATAGGCGCTTTCGCTGGATTTACAAGATGCAAAAGCAAGCACCAAGCACACTCCCATTCCTAATACGACCAATTTTCTCATATTCCTATACTCTGTTTTAATTAATAATTCATGTTCTCGTCTATCAATATTCAGTTTCGGGCAACAAAATAATAGAAATTTTATCATCCGGCAAAGAAATCCGGCGAAAAAACGCTTATTCGGACTTTTTCTTATAAGAAATCGTTCCTGTTGCCTGATTAGTCGGCATTAAAAGCACTTCCGCAATCTGAATATGTTCGGGAGCCGAAGCAGCGAAGTAAACTGTCTCAGCCACATCCTCTCCGGTCAACGGGCGAATTCCTTTGTAGAAATTATCAGCCGCCTGCTTGTCACCCCGGTAACGCACCACCGAGAAGTTGGTTTCCACCATACCCGGTTTGATATTCGTCACTCTCAGCGGAGTATCCACCAGATCAATCCGAAGTCCGTCCGAAAGGGCCTTTACAGCAGCCTTAGTCGCACAGTACACACTTCCCCCGGGGTAAGCCGCATCACCTGCAATAGAACCGATATTGATCACATGCCCCCGCCCGCGCTCTATCATACCGGGAACCACAAGACGCGTCATCGTCAACAATCCCTTTATATTCGTGTCAATCATGATGTCCCACTCGTCCAGACTACCCTCGAACTCTTTATCCACTCCGATCACCAGTCCGGCATTGTTGATCAACAGATCAATCGTTTTCCAGTCCGCCGGCAAGTTTTCCAGTGCAGCCTTCACCTGTTCACGGTCACGTACATCACAAATAAGCGGCCTTGTCACCAGTTTAGGACACTCCATTTCCAACTCATATATCAGCTTCTCCAACTTTGAAGTATCACGGGCATTCAAAATCAAATTCCAACCTTCTTTGGCAAACTTACAGGCACAAGCTTTACCAATTCCGCTAGTTGCGCCAGTAATTAAAACAGTTTTTATTTCCATTATGTTTAAATTATAAATACTGAATGACAAAAGTACGCCTTAACTTCCATTGGTTAGTCTCCAAAGTCCGTTAAATAAGATTAAACCATAAAAGAAAAAAAGAAATATAAAACTATGCACTTTTTTTAGTTTTACTGAACAACCTTAGAAGAAAAATGTTATATTTGTTGTATCATAATCATTTTAAACATTATACATTATGAAAGGATTGAATGTTTTAGCAGCTTTTCTGGGTGGTGCAGCCGTAGGCGCAGCCCTTGGTATTTTATTTGCTCCTGAAAAAGGAGAAGACACCCGTCACAAAATCGCAGAGATTCTTCGTAAAAAGGGAATCAAGCTGAATCGCAGCGAAATGGAAACTCTCGTTGATGAGATTGCTGCGGAGATGAAAGGAGAAATAGCAGAATAAGTGAGTAATCAAAGACTAAAAACAGAGCGACCATGTTTGCAGACGATAAAAGTATTGAGAATTTTCAGCAGTTATTTTTCGAGTTCAAGAAATATTTAGAACTTCAAAAAGAATACACCAAATTAGAGTTAACGGAAAAACTGACTATCCTGTTTTCAACGTTAATCATGGTATTAGTACTTATCATCTTAGGCATGGTAGCCCTGTTTTACCTGCTTTTTGCTCTGGCTTATGTATTAGAACCATTGGTAGGCGGCCTCATGGCAAGTTTTGCCATTATCGCAGGCATCAACGTTCTGCTCATCGCTCTTGTTATTATTTTCCGCAAGCAACTCATCATATCTCCTATGGTGAACTTCCTTGCCAATTTATTTTTAACTGATTCAAATAAATAAATTATGAGTGCGCAAACACCACAGAAATTCACATTAGAAGAAATATCCCTACGCAAAAAGAAGCTTTTGAATGAGATACATGCCCAGAAAAAAGCAATGACAGCCACAACACGCGAGATATTTGCCCCCATTGCTCCGGCTAACAACAAGGCAGATGCTATCATGCGTTCATTCAATACGGGCATGGCTATATTCGACGGTGTGATGTTGGGGGTCAAAGTTATGAGGAAGGTGCGCACGTATTTCAGGAATTTAAGATAATTCGATCTTCTCATTAAGTAGAAGTATATACTTCAGTAACACATTTCAATGTGAGCGAGTACAGTAAGTACACTTTTTCAGGCTTTCCCCTACACACGCACACATGTTATAGTAATATAGAAAAAAACGAATAAAACGGCGGAAACTCATAACAACCGTTGTCTATTACCCTTCAAACAAGTTATTCCGAATTTTTAGCTATTATAGAAAATAGATACTTGACATAAGTATTTTGGAAACTGAACTTTAAATTACATTATTAGGTTCTTCTTCAAATTTAGTGGTAATTTGAAGAAGAACTCATTATTATATACATGCGTGTGTGTGTATGTGGAAAAGCCTGAAAAGGTGTATTTACTGTATTTATGTCTGCAAAATGAAGCGGCGTTATTTAACTGCTAAAGCATAGCTTTAGAGATTGTAAAGCTATGCTTTAGCAGTCATGAAGCACAGCTTTCTAAAATTCTTCCGAAATATGAGATATTATAAAAAAGGCTTCCAACCCGTGGAAGCCTTATGCTTGTCGAAGTAACAGCTTCATCTCAATGAAGCTGAAATATCCTTTTATACGTAAGTCTCCAGCAACTTCACGTTTGCACTTTCAGGAGTAATAGTAATATCCTGAGTGGTAGCGGGGAGCAAAATAGACTCTCCGGCATTTACTGTCAGTTCGTTGCCTTCATTGTCCACCATTTTGCATGAGCCTTCCATGCAAATAAAAATAACGAATGAATCGAGTTCCGAATAGTCACAACTGATTTCTTCGGTCATGTCATACAAAGAAGTGGTGAAATAAGGGCAGGCAACCAACTCTACCGGTTCATCCTTCAACGGTTCGTATTTGGTACGATAATCATCCAATACTTCGTAGTTGATAGCTTCACGGGCCAAATCGGTGTGGAGTTCACGTGTTTTGCCGTTCGCATCTTTACGGTTGAAGTCGTAGATACGGTAAGTGATGTCGGAAGTTTGCTGAATTTCAGCGATGAACGCCCCCGCACCAATGCTGTGTACACGTCCCGCAGGAAGGAAGAAAACATCTCCCGGATGAATCTCGTACTCTTGCAGCACATCGGTAATCGTATTGTTCAATACGCGTTCTTTATATTCTTTCGGAGTAATCTGTTCAGAAAATCCCGAACGCAATTTAGCTCCTTTGTCAGCATCTACCACATACCACATTTCTGTTTTACCCATTGAGTTGTGACGTTTTTTCGCAAGGTCATCGGCCGGGTGTACCTGAATGGACAAATCCTGCTTGGCATCAATAAACTTAATGAGTAATGGAAATTTGTTTCCGAAACGGGCATAATTCGCTTCACCTACCAGTTCCTCGCGATACCTTCTCACCATGTCGGCAAGGGTTAAACCTTTATCCGGGCCATTGGCCACTACGGATTCATTGTCCTCAACGCCGGAAATCTCCCAGCTTTCTCCTACTCCTTTCAAGTCTGAATTCAAATGCTTGAACGGAATAATTTTGTCGCCCCCCCAAAGCGTCTGCTTCAGAATAGGTTCGAATTTTAATGGATACATTTTTGTTTTTCTTGTTATAAACTTAGATTAAATTCGCTCGGATTGCATGAATCCGGGAGCAAACATACAAAAAATAGTTTAGTTTTAAGAAAAGGACGATAAAAATCTTTTTGAAAAAAAACATACCAAAAAGAATAGGAACATTAAAGTAATAACGCTAAACTTTCCTAAAGCACCTGCTATATTTAGTCCGAATAATTTGTGAGTAAGAAAGAATTTGCCTTTATTTGCAGGAAAATTTTAATAATACCAGACATGAATAACACATTCCCAACAGAGGGAAATCTTTCAGGGCTCAGCCGGAAAGATTTTCAAAAGGATATAAATGATAAAAAAACAGATTTATTTATCCTTAAAAACAAAAAGGGAATGGAAGTGGCCGTAACGAATTACGGGTGCGCCATTCTTTCGATTATGGTACCGGACAAAAACGGTAAGTATGCTAATGTGATTCTCGGACACGACAGCATTGACCATGTAATCAACAGCCCGGAACCTTTCCTGAGTACAACTATCGGACGTTATGGCAACCGTATCGCCAAAGGAAAATTCACTTTGTTCGGCGAAGAACATGAACTCACAATCAACAACGGCCCTAACTCCTTGCACGGAGGACCTACCGGTTTCCACGCCCGTGTATGGGACGCAATCCAGATTGATGAAAGCACCGTGCAATTCAATTATGTTTCTGCCGACGGCGAAGAGGGATTCCCCGGTAATCTGGAAGTAGAAATGACCTACCGACTGGAAAATGAAGTGAATGCACTGACTATCGAATACCGCGCCACTACTGACAAAGCAACGGTTGTAAACCTCACTAACCACGGTTTCTTCAACCTCGCCGGCATCTCCAATCCGACTCCTACCGTCAACAACAACATCGTTACTATCAACGCTGATTTCTATACACCTATCGATGAAGTTTCTATCCCAACCGGAGAAATCGCCAAAGTGGAAGGAACTCCTATGGACTTCCGCACTCCGCATACCGTAGGCGAACGTATCGACGATAAATTCCAGCAATTGATATTCGGTGCCGGATACGACCACTGCTACGTATTGAACAAAACAGAAAGCGGTTCGCTCGACCTCGCCGCTACCTGCAAAGATCCTGAAAGCGGCCGTATCATGGAAGTATACACAACCGAAGCAGGCGTGCAACTTTATACAGGCAACTGGCTGAACGGATTCGAAGGCGCACACGGCGCTACATTCCCGGCAAGAAGCGCTATCTGTTTTGAAGCACAATGTTTCCCGGATACTCCGAACAAACCGCATTTCCCGTCGGCTACCCTGCTGCCGGGTGATGAATACCAACAAATCACAGTTTACAAATTTGATGTAGAAGAATAACAACTAAAAAATAACTAACCTAATTTTATAAACTAACATTTTTTTTGAACCATGACACAAGAAAAAAAGAACGGTAAAATCATTGCAATCATTACGATGATTTTCCTTTTCGGTATGATTTCATTTGTTACCAACCTCGCTGCTCCTATGGGTATCGTGTTGAAAAACCAGTTCGACGTATCGAACGCACTAGGTATGCTGGGAAACTTCGGAAACTTCATCGCGTATGCAGTAATGGGTATTCCGAGCGGCATCTTGTTGCAACGCGTTGGATATAAGAAGACTGCACTGATCGCAGTAGCTATCGGTTTTGTAGGCGTAGGTATCCAGTTCTTATCCGGCCATTCAAGCCCGGAAATGGCTTTCGCCGTTTATTTGATCGGTGCATTCGTTGCAGGTTTCTCTATGTGTTTGCTCAACACTGTAGTAAACCCGATGTTGAACAAATTGGGTGGTGAAGGTAACAAAGGTAACCAACTTATCCAGGTGGGTGGCTCTTTCAACTCTGTAATGGCTACCATTACTCCGATGTTCGTTGGTATCCTGATCGCCGGTTCTATCGAAAAAGCTACTATTTCCCAGATTTTCCCTGTAATGTATACAGCAATGGCCGTGTTTGCTTTCGCATTCTTCGTACTTTTATTTGTACGTATTCCGGAACCGAATGCTGCTACCACAACAGAACCGATCAGCACATTGATGAAAGGTGCTTTGAAGTTCCGCCACTTTGTATTAGGTGCTATCGCTATCTTTGTATACGTAGGTATTGAAGTAGGCGTACCGGGTACTCTGAACCTGTTCCTTACCGACCCTGTAGAAAAAGGCGGTGCCGGCATTGCTTCTACTATCTCCGGTTTCGTGGTAGGAACTTATTGGTTCCTGATGTTGGTCGGCCGTCTGGCAGGTGCTTCACTTGGCGCTAAAATCTCCAGTAAAGCGATGCTTACTTTTACATCTGCTCTGGGATTAATTTTAGTATTCCTTGCTATCTTCTCCTCCACAGGAACATTGGTTAACTTGCCCGTACTCCAACAAGGTGAGACAGGCGGTTTGTCATTCGGTTTTGCCGAAGTTCCTATCAACGCAATGTACCTGGTATTAGTCGGTTTCTGTACTTCTATCATGTGGGGTGGTATCTTCAACCTTGCTGTAGAAGGATTGGGTAAATATCTTGCTGCTGCTTCCGGTCTGTTTATGGTACTGGTTTGCGGTGGAGGTATCCTGCCTGTACTTCAGGGCTGGGTAGCTGATGTTGCCGGTTTCATGCCAAGTTACTGGGTAATCATTGCTGCTTTGGCATATTTGCTGTACTACGGTCTAGTAGGTTGCAAAAATGTCAATAAAGATATTCCGGTAGAATAATCTATTACTGAACTCAATTTATTCACCTTATAAAATTAAATTATCATGGATATAGAACACGTAAGAAGTCGCTTCATTAAACATTTCGATGGTACTACAGGATTTATATATGCCTCTCCGGGACGTATTAACCTGATTGGCGAACACACTGACTACAACGGCGGATTCGTATTTCCGGGTGCAGTAGACAAAGGTATGATTGCCGAAATCAAACCGAACGGTACTGATAAAGTAAGAGCTTATTCTATCGACTTGAAAGATTATGTAGAATTCGGTCTGAACGAAGAAGACGCTCCACGCGCAAGCTGGGCAAGATATATCTTCGGTGTATGCCGTGAAATGATTAAACGCGGCGTAGACGTAAAAGGATTCAATACTGCTTTCTCCGGTGATGTGCCTCTGGGTGCAGGTATGTCTTCTTCTGCTGCCTTGGAAAGTACGTATGCTTTTGCATTGAACGAACTGTTCGGTGAAAACAAGATTGATAAGTTCGAACTGGCTAAAGTGGGTCAGGCTACTGAACACAATTACTGTGGTGTGAACTGCGGTATCATGGACCAGTTTGCTTCCGTATTCGGTAAAGCAGGCAGCTTGATCCGTTTGGATTGCCGTTCACTGGAATATCAGTATTTCCCATTCCACCCGGAAGGCTATCGTCTGGTTTTAATGGATTCAGTTGTTAAACACGAACTGGCTTCTTCTGCTTACAACAAACGCCGCCAGAGCTGCGAAGCTGCTGTTGCCGCTATCCAGAAGAAACATCCGCACGTTGAATTCCTGCGCGACTGTACTATGGAAATGTTGGAAGAAGCTAAGGCTGACATCAGCGATGAAGATTATATGCGTGCAGAATACGTAATCGAAGAAATCCAACGCGTACTCGATGTTTGCGATGCTCTGGAGAAAGATGATTACGAAACTGTAGGTCAGAAGATGTACGAAACTCATCACGGCATGAGCAAGCTGTACGAAGTAAGCTGTGAAGAACTCGACTTCCTGAACGACTGCGCTAAAGAATACGGTGTAACCGGTTCACGCGTTATGGGTGGCGGATTCGGCGGTTGTACTATCAACCTTGTTAAAGACGAATTGTATGACAACTTCGTTGAAAAGACAAAAGAAGCATTCAAAGCTAAATTCGGCAGAAGCCCGAAAGTGTATGACGTGGTAATCGGTGACGGTTCACGCAGATTGGAATAAGAAATTATCCAATATAAATAATCAAGAAGGGCGGTTTCCATTACGGAAGCCGCCCTTTCTTTTCAATTAACAATTAAGACTTAAATCTATTATCTAACAAACCTTATCGTCATTTCTTTGTAAATTTATAAACAGCAAAAGTATTCGGTTCCTGCTCGGTTGTAAACACATGACCTTCAACAGACACCGCAGTTTCTTGAGGAGTGATGGCAAAAGGTTGTTCAAGCGTATTATCCTTATCCAAATCAAGTGAACGAAGCTTGATGCAGCGGCCATTCGATAATACGTCTTGTTTCTTCAATCCGGCAAAGTTCAAAGAGATTGACTGGGCAGTATTTGAAGTATTGGCAACCTTTACAATCAGTTCATTCTTGTCCTTATCGTATACGGCACTGGCAAAGAGCCCATTCTGCCCTTCGGCTCCTGTCACACTTTTCTTGTTCATGGTAAGCGGAAGCACATTAGTTCCTTTATTTTGAGCATACAGTTGCTGTACATAGTAGCTTACAGTACGCACGGAATTCAGGTTGTCAAACCAGATCATATCCGGGCGCCACTGCCAACCTTCCACATGGGCGAAAAGAGGAGCATAGGTAGCCATATGCACAATATCTGCGTTACGCTCCAATCCGGTCATAAAAGCGGCTTCAAGCAGAGCAGCATTGAAATGATTCCATTTCTTGCCCTTTCCGTGGCAGGCATATTCGCCGGCAAAGACTTTCGGCCCCTTACGGTCGTAATTATCATAACGCGCCCCCTGAGCCAGAAACCAGCTTTCGGGCCGATAAAAATGTTCGTCTACCAAATCGGCTTTCAGACGCTTCATTTCAGGCCATAGGTAATCAAAGTCTTTTCCTTCGGAATTCGGGCCGGAACTTCCTACAATCTTGATTTCCGGATGAACTTTGCGAATAGCTTTGATAAACGGTTCGAGGCGTTCGGGGTACTCTTCTCCCCACTGTTCGTTCCCAATACCGATAAATTCCAGATTGAAAGGCGCCGGATGTCCCATATCGGCACGTACTTTTCCCCAAGTTGTATTTATATCACCATTGGCAAATTCTATAAGGTCGAGCGCATCCTGAATATAACTATCCAAGTCGCAAACAGCGACATGAGCCTTCGGGTCACTATTCTGATATTGACAGGACAATCCGCAATTCAAAATAGGAAGCGGTGCCGCCCCCATTTCTTCGGACAACAGGAAGTATTCATAAAATCCCAATCCGTAGCTTTGGTAATAATCAGGGAAGAAACGGTGGGTAAACGTATATTGCCAGCGATTCTCATTCAAAGGACGATTCTCTACCGGACCTACCGACTTCTTCCAGTCATAACGGGTTGCCAAATCCGTCCCTTCCACAATACAACCGCCGGGGAAACGGAAGACTCCCGGATGAATATCTGCCAACGCTTGGGCCAGATCTTTACGAAGTCCGTTTTCATGCCCTTTCCAGGTATCTACCGGAAAAAGAGAAATGTGTTCCAAATCTACGGTTCCTTTAGAGGTAAGGAAAATGCGGAGCACTGCTTTAGGATTTGTGGCACCGGGTTTCAGAATTATCTGATATTTTTTCCATTCTTTTGAATCAATCGCAAGACTCTGTGTGGCAAAAGCCTGGTGCTCGCCCATTGATTTGGTATCGACCAATTCAATACGTAATGTTGCTTTCGTACCTCCCTGTGGCAATCGTGCCCAGACGGAGAAACGATACTCCTCTCCTTCTTTGACGCCGACACCGAAGAAACCTTCGTTGTCAAGTCCGGTATGTTTATGCCCATGTCCCGGGTCGGAAAGGCGTACATAATGAGGATTGCGTTCAAAAGGGCCGTCATCCTGCAATGTTACTTTTCCATAAGTCTTCCACCCCATTAGGTGTTGGGGGAACTCGAATGAACGGTTCTTGACCAATTCGGCATAAAGTCCGCCGTCAGCAGCATAATTAATATCCTCAAAAAAGAGCCCGTACATGGTAGGTTGGATTTCTGCTCCCAACTTTCGGGTTTGAATCACCATTTCATTGGTTTGCGCATGAAGTGCCATTCCGGCAGACAAGGCTAATACAGCCAAGATTTCTGTGTATCTTCTCATGGTTCTTAATAAAAAAAATTATATCTAGTTATGAATGCAAAGATAATCAGAATCCTAATTCACTCTTTGCCCGATCCCACCATTAACAGGCGTTTATCAGTCAAAAAGGACCAATTTCCATTCATTTGCATGATTTCCCAGCTATGACACGTCATTTATAATACGAATTCATATAAAAATGTACCTTTTATGCTGCACAACATACAAGAGTGTATTTGATACACCAAAACAAAGTGTTACTTTTACACTCAAAACAAGATAAGTATCTCATTTACATTAAAAATAAAACCATGAAAAAACATTTCTTACTTGCAGGAATTGCCGTGCTAATGCTAGTTGCACGCAATAACAAGCCGGCTTCCGAGCTGACTTCCCCGGAAAGCGGTATCACAGTAGAAGTATACACCAACGAACCGGGTATTCAGGTCTATACAGACAATTTCCTCCCGGGACAAACTTATAACAGTGAATGTATTTTCAAATTTTCCGTAGAGAAATAATATTAACTTATAAATCAGATTTATTGTGGAAGCATTAGATTGGCTAGTAATCGGAGTCTTTTTTCTGGCTCTTATCGGTATTATAGTTTGGGTAGTCAGACAAAAGCAGAATGACTCTGCAGATTATTTTTTGGGTGGACGCGACGCAACATGGCTCGCGATCGGTGCCTCTATTTTCGCATCAAACATCGGTTCGGAACACTTGATCGGTCTGGCCGGAGCCGGAGCCTCAAGTGGTATGGCTATGGCACACTGGGAAATTCAAGGTTGGATGATTTTGATTCTGGGGTGGGTATTCGTTCCTTTCTACACACGAAGCATGGTATATACCATGCCGGAATTTCTGGAACGCCGTTACAATCCCCAATCACGTACAATCTTGTCGGTTATCTCTTTGGTTAGTTATGTATTGACTAAGGTAGCTGTTACGGTATATGCCGGAGGCCTGGTATTCCAACAGGTATTTGGTATCAAAGAATTGTGGGGTATCGACTTTTTCTGGATTGCTGCCATAGGGCTGGTGGTATTGACCGCACTCTATACGATCTTCGGAGGTATGAAATCGGTACTTTATACTTCCGTTCTTCAAACCCCTATCCTATTGTTGGGTTCATTAATCATACTTGTTCTCGGTTTTAAGGAATTAGGCGGTTGGGACGAAATGATGAGAGTTTGCGGAGCAGTTACCGTTAATGATTACGGTGATACAATGACAAACTTGATCCGTAGCAATGATGACGCGAATTTCCCCTGGCTGGGTGCTTTGATCGGTTCTGCCATTATCGGTTTCTGGTACTGGTGCACTGACCAGTTTATCGTACAGCGCGTGCTCTCCGGAAAGAACGAAATGGAAGCCCGCCGTGGTACTATCTTCGGTGCTTACCTGAAACTGTTGCCTGTATTTCTGTTCCTGATTCCGGGTATGATTGCGTTCGCATTACACCAGAAATATATCGGTGCCGGTGGTGAAGGTTTTCTTCCGATGCTCGAAAACGGAACCGCAAATGCCGACGCTGCATTCCCGACATTGGTAGCCAAATTACTTCCTGCCGGTGTGAAAGGTCTGGTGGTATGTGGTATTCTGGCTGCTTTGATGAGTTCTCTGGCTTCTTTGTTCAATTCGTCAGCGATGTTGTTTACTATCGACTTCTACAAACGTTTCAGACCGCAGACTTCGGAAAAGAAACTGGTCGGTATCGGACAGGTTGCTACTGTGGTAATCGTTATCCTGGGTATCCTCTGGATTCCTATCATGCGTAGCGTAGGCGATGTACTATATACCTACTTGCAAGACGTTCAATCAGTATTGGCTCCGGGCATTGCCGCTGCCTTCTTACTGGGCATCTGCTGGAAACGTACTTCTGCGCAAGGAGGTATGTGGGGATTGATTTCCGGTATGGTGATCGGTCTGACCCGTCTCGGTGCAAAGGTATATTACAGCAATGCAGGTGAAGTGGCAGATTCTACATTCAAATATTTGTTCTATGATATGAACTGGCTGTTCTTCTGCGGTTGGATGTTCCTGTTCTGCATTATCGTTGTGATTGTAGTCAGTCTGGCAACAGAAGCTCCCACTGCCGAAAAGATTCAGGGACTGGTATTCGGTACAGCTACTAAAGAACAAAAGGCTTCCACACGTGCAAGCTGGAATCACTGGGATATTATCCACACGGTGATCATCCTGGCTATCACGGGGGCATTCTACTGGTATTTCTGGTAATTAAATAAAAACTCATATCAACAAAACAATGAATAACTATTATAGCTCAAATCCGACCTTCTACATCGGTATCGACTGCATTATCTTTGGTTTTAGCGAAGGCGAAATAAGCCTGTTACTGCTGAAAAGAAACTTCGAACCGGCAATGGGCGAATGGTCATTAATGGGAGGATTCGTACAAAAAGACGAAAGCGTGGACGACGCAGCCAAGCGTGTATTGGCAGAACTTACGGGATTAGAGAATGTATATATGGAACAAGTGGGAACCTTCGGAGCCATTGACCGCGATCCGGGAGAACGGGTTATCTCTGTTGCTTACTATGCATTAATCAACATCAATGAGTATGACCGCAAACTGGTTCAGAAGCACAATGCCTACTGGGTGAACATCAACGAACTTCCGGAATTAATCTTCGACCACCCGCAAATGGTGGAGAAAGCACGGAAACTGATGCAACAGAAAGCATCGGTAGAGCCGATCGGGTTCAATCTGCTACCGAAACTCTTTACGTTATCCCAACTGCAAAGCTTATACGAGGCCATTTACGGTGAAGCAATGGACAAGCGGAATTTCCGCAAACGTGTTGCCGAAATGGATTATATAGAAAAGACTGATAAAATTGACAAACTGGGTTCCAAACGTGGTGCCGCCTTGTATAAGTTTAACAGCAGGGCATATCGCAAAGACCCGAAATTCAAATTATAATCAATATGCTGGAAGAACTAAAAGAAAAAGTATTTCATGCCAATCTTGAGTTGGTAAAGCATGGATTAGTCATCTTCACCTGGGGCAATGTTTCTGCTATCGACCGTGAAACGGGACTGGTAGTAATCAAGCCCAGTGGCGTAAGTTATGATGATATGAAAGCAGAAGATATGGTAGTAGTGGATTTGGAAGGCAAAGTCGTCGAAGGGCGGCTGAAGCCTTCCTCCGATACCCCTACTCACGTAGTACTTTACAAAGCATTCCCGGAAATCGGAGGAGTCGTACACACCCACTCTACTTATGCTACCGCATGGGCACAAGCCGGATGCGACATTCCGAATATCGGAACAACTCATGCCGATTATTTCCACGACGCTATACCCTGTACGGCCGATATGACGGAAGCAGAAGTAAAAGGGGCCTACGAACTGGAAACCGGAAATGTTATTGTGAAACGTTTTGAAGGATTGAATCCCGTACATACACCGGGAGTACTGGTCAAAAACCACGGTCCTTTCTCCTGGGGAAAAAACGCACAGGATGCAGTACACAACGCGGTAGTTATGGAGCAAGTAGCCAAAATGGCAAGTATCGCTTATACCGTAAATCCGAATTTAACAATGAACCCGCTGCTGATAGAAAAGCATTTCAGCCGCAAGCATGGTCCGAATGCATATTACGGACAATAAACAACTAAAATTATAACTCAAAAATTAAATAGAGATATGAACGCATTTGATCAATATGAAGTATGGTTCGTAACAGGAGCACAGCTTTTGTACGGAGGTGACGCAGTAATCGCAGTAGACGCACATTCTAACGAAATGGTAAATGGATTGAATGAATCCGGTAAACTACCTGTAAAAGTAGTGTATAAAGGAACAGCCAATTCTTCTAAAGAAGTGGAGACTGTTTTCAAAGCAGCCAATAATGATGAAAAATGTATTGGTGTCATCACATGGATGCATACTTTCTCTCCGGCAAAAATGTGGATTCACGGTTTGCAACAGTTGAAGAAACCGTTGATGCACCTGCATACTCAGTTCAATAAGGAGATCCCCTGGGACACAATGGATATGGACTTCATGAACTTGAACCAATCGGCTCACGGTGACCGCGAATTCGGCCATATCTGCACCCGTATGCGTATCCGCCGTAAAGTGGTGGTAGGTTACTGGAAAGACGAAAACACGCTGCACAAGATCGCTGTCTGGATGCGTGTATGTGCAGGCTGGGCAGATTCACAGGATATGCTGATTATCCGTTTCGGCGACCAGATGAATAATGTGGCTGTAACCGACGGAGACAAGGTAGAAGCCGAGCAACGTATGGGTTATCACGTAGACTATTGTCCGGTAAGCGAACTAATGGAATACCACAAAGAAATCAAAGCCGCTGATGTGGATGCATTGGTAGCGACGTATTTCAAGGAATACGATCATGAATCTTCTCTGGAAGACAAATCGACGGAAGCTTATCAGAAAGTATGGAACGCCGCAAAAGCAGAATTAGCTCTCCGCGCTATCCTGAAAGCTAAAGGGGCCAAAGGCTTCACTACCAACTTTGACGACTTGGGCGACCTGGAACATAATGGTTTCGACCAAATCCCGGGACTGGCTTCTCAACGCCTTATGGCAGAAGGTTATGGATTCGGCGCTGAAGGTGACTGGAAATCGGCTGCTCTTTATCGTACCGTATGGGTAATGAATCAGGGACTTCCGAAGGGATGTTCTTTCCTCGAAGACTATACATTGAATTTCGACGGTGCTCAAAGTTCTATCCTGCAATCGCACATGTTGGAAGTTTGTCCGCTCATCGCAGCCAACAGACCGCGTCTGGAAGTACACTTCCTCGGCATAGGTATCCGCAAGAGCCAGACTGCCCGCCTTGTATTCACCTCAAAAGTAGGTACAGGATGTACTGCTACCGTAGTGGATCTGGGCAACCGTTTCCGCCTGATTGTAAACGATGTGGAATGCATCGAACCGAAACCGCTTCCTAAATTACCGGTTGCTTCCGCACTTTGGATTCCGATGCCCGACTTTGAAGTAGGTGCAGGTGCATGGATTCTCGCCGGTGGAACTCACCACTCTTGCTTCTCTTACGACCTGACAGCCGAATATTGGGAAGATTATGCTGAGATCGCAGGGATTGAAATGGTACATATCAACAAAGATACCACAATCAGCTGCTTCAAGAAAGAACTGCGCATGAATGAGGTTTATTATATGTTGAATAAAGCACTTTGCTAAACCTTAAATAGTGATTTCGACATGAAATTAGATGCTAAATCAACAATAGAAACAGGCAAAGCCATTCTGGGTATAGAGCTCGGTTCAACACGAATCAAAGCAGTTCTGATAGACCGGGAAAACAGGCCTATTGCCCAAGGCAGCCACACTTGGGAAAATCAGTTAGTCGACGGGCTTTGGACGTACAGTATTGAATCCATTTGGTCCGGATTGCAAGATTGCTACGCTGACCTTCGTTCGAATGTGAAGAAGTTATATGACGGCATAGAAATCGAGAGTCTGGCGGCTATCGGCGTCAGTGCCATGATGCATGGTTATATGCCATTCAACGAGAAAGAGGAAATTCTCGTGCCTTTCCGTACTTGGAGAAACACCAATACAGGCCGGGCGGCAGCAGAACTATCGGAGCTATTTGTCTATAACATCCCTCTGAGGTGGAGCATTTCCCACTTGTACCAAGCTATCCTGAACAACGAAACGCATGTCAAAGACATCAAATTCCTGACAACCCTTGCAGGTTATGTACATTGGCAAATAACAGGTGAAAAAGTATTGGGCATAGGAGATGCATCGGGGATGCTCCCCATAGACCCGGCTACCAACAACTATTCTGCTGAAATGGTGGAGAAGTTCGACAATCTGATTGCTCCTAAAGAATATAACTGGAAACTTGAGGATATTTTGCCCAAAGTACTGTCGGCAGGCGAAAACGCCGGTGTCCTTACACCGGAAGGCAGCAGAAAGCTCGACATATCCGGTCATTTGAAGGCAGGAATACCGGTCTGTCCGCCGGAAGGAGATGCCGGTACCGGCATGGTTGCAACCAATGCAGTCAAGCAGCGTACCGGAAACGTATCGGCAGGTACTTCCTCATTCTCCATGATTGTATTGGAGAAAGAGTTGTCAAAACCCTACGAAATGATCGACATGGTTACAACTCCTGACGGAAGCCTCGTAGCCATGGTACACTGCAACAACTGTACATCCGACCTCAACGCATGGGTCAACCTGTTCAAAGAATATCAGGAACTCCTGGGTATCCCCGTAAATATGGATGAGATTTACAGCAAGCTCTACAATATTGCCCTCACAGGTGATACTGACTGCGGAGGTCTCCTCTCATACAATTACATTTCAGGAGAACCTGTAACGGGACTTGCCGAGGGAAGACCATTGTTTATACGTTCGGCAAATGATAAGTTCAGCCTGGCAAACTTTATGCGGACTCATTTATATGCCTCGGTCGGAGTTCTCAAGATTGGCAACGATATCCTGTTCAACGATGAAAAAGTCAAAGTAGACAGAATTACAGGACACGGAGGACTATTCAGAACAAAGGGAGTAGGCCAAAGAATACTTGCGGCAGCTATCAACTCACCGATTTCAGTCATGGAAACAGCCGGTGAAGGCGGCGCCTGGGGTATTGCCCTATTGGGTTCTTACCTTGTGAACAATGAAAAGAAACAATCCCTTGCCGATTTTCTGGATGAAAATGTATTTGTCGGCGACGCGGGTATCGAGGTATCACCTACGCCCGAAGATGTAGCCGGCTTTAACGCATACATCGAAAGCTACAAGGCAGGATTGCCTATTGAGGAAGCAGCTGTCAGATTCAAATAAAATTTTCTGCCAAAGTCAAACAAGTTTGCAAAACGCCCGCTAATTGTGCGGGCTGATTTTGCAAGCTTGTCAAATCGATGCTAAAAGCCAGCGGGCGTAAATCACGGTTAATCCGGGAAATATAAAAGCAAAAAAGCAGTCGGCGAAATCCTTACTTCGGCAAATCTGACTGATCACAATTCTTTTGAAAATCCTAATATTGTAAAACCGGCACCCTTCAAAGAGGTAAAAATCAATAAAGGCACAATGAAGGTGAAACTTCCTGCTAAATCTATTGTTACATTAGAGTTACAGTAATTTAAGGGCAAATACTTATTGTACCACAAACAAAAAGACTGTTGAATTGGTAATAAAAAAGATAGCACTTTAGGATTGTTAAATCCACATAAAGAGTTATCTTTGCCAACAATCTGACAGAAATCAATTAAATTTTAATGATATGAACGATAATAAACTTATGAATCGTGCAGCGGATAACATCCGTATTCTCGCTGCTTCAATGGTTGAAAAAGCCAATTCCGGTCATCCGGGTGGTGCCATGGGTGGTGCTGACTTTATAAATGTACTCTTTTCTGAGTTTCTAGTATACGATCCTGAAAATCCCCGCTGGGAAGGACGTGACCGTTTCTTTCTCGATCCGGGTCACATGTCTCCCATGCTCTATTCTACATTGGCATTGACAGGTAAATTCACATTGGATGAATTGAAAGAATTCCGTCAATGGGGAAGCCCTACTCCGGGACATCCTGAAGTAGACATCATGCGCGGTATAGAAAATACTTCCGGTCCGTTGGGGCAGGGACACACCTTCGCAGTAGGTGCCGCTATTGCTGCCAAATTCCTCAAAGCCCGGTTCAACGAGGTGATGAACCAGACAATCTATGCTTACATCTCCGACGGTGGTATCCAGGAAGAAATTTCTCAAGGTGCCGGACGCATTGCCGGTGCACTGGGTCTGGACAATCTGATTATGTTCTATGACTCCAACGACATCCAGCTTTCTACCGAAACGAAAGATGTGACCGTTGAAGACACTGCCATGAAATATGAAGCATGGGGCTGGAACGTACTTAGCATCAACGGTAACGATCCTGACGAAATCCGTGCCGCTATCAAAGAAGCACAGGCTGAAAAAGAACGTCCGACGCTGATTATCGGTAAGACTGTAATGGGTAAAGGTGCACGTAAGGCAGACGGCAGCAGCTACGAAGCCAACTGTGCTACTCACGGTGCTCCGCTCGGTGGCGACGCTTATGTAAATACAATCAAGAACCTGAATGGTGATCCGGCCAACCCGTTCGTCATTTTCCCGGAAGTAGCCGAACTGTATGCCAAACGTGCAGAAGAACTGAAGAAAATCGTAGCAGAAAGATATGCAGTAAAAGCCGAATGGGCAAAAGCAAATCCTGAACTGGCCTGCAAACTGGAAGCTTTCTTCTCCGGAAAAGCTCCGAAAGTAGACTGGTCTGTTATCGAACAAAAAGCAGGTGGCGCAACCCGCGCAGCCTCTGCAACTGTATTGGGAGCACTTGCTACACAAGTAGAAAACATGATTGTAGCTTCTGCCGACCTTTCCAACTCCGACAAGACGGACGGTTTCCTGAAGAAAACACATTCTTTCAAGAAAGGTGATTTCAGTGGGGCATTCTTCCAAGCCGGTGTATCCGAATTGTCAATGGCTTGTATCTGTATCGGTATGTCACTTCATGGGGGTGTTATCGCTGCTTGCGGTACCTTCTTCGTATTCTCCGATTACATGAAACCTGCCGTACGTATGGCTGCCCTGATGGAACAACCGGTGAAATTCATCTGGACACACGATGCATTCCGTGTGGGTGAAGACGGTCCTACTCACGAACCGGTAGAACAGGAAATACAGATCCGTTTAATGGAAAAACTGAAAAACCATAAGGGACACAATTCTATGTTGGTACTCCGTCCGGCAGATGTAGAAGAAACCACAATCGCATGGAAACTGGCTATGGAAAATATGTCTACTCCGACAGGATTGATTTTCTCTCGTCAGAACATCGCTAATCTTCCGGCTGGAACTGATTACGAACAAGCCACCAAGGGTGCTTATATCGTAGCTGGTTCAGATGAGAACCCGGACGTTATCCTGGTAGCTTCCGGTTCGGAAGTTGCTACACTGGTGGCCGGCACTGAATTACTTCGCAAAGACGGTATAAAGGTACGTATCGTATCTGCTCCTTCCGAAGGGTTGTTCCGTAGCCAGCCTAAAGAATATCAGGAATCAATCCTTCCGTCAGAAGCTAAAATCTTCGGTCTGACTGCCGGTTTGCCTGTCACTCTTCAAGGTCTGGTAGGTTGCCACGGTAAGGTTTGGGGATTGGAATCTTTCGGTTTCTCCGCTCCTTATAAAGTATTGGATGAGAAACTTGGATTTACTGCTGAAAACGTATATAACCAAGTAAAAGCAATGCTCTAATGAAAACAATCGGATTAGCATGCGACCATGCCGGTTTTGAACTGAAAGAATATGTTCGCGGCTGGCTGGAAGCAAAAGGCTGGGCTTACAAGGATTTCGGAACTAACTCTACCGCAAGCGTAGACTATCCGGATTATGCTCATCCGCTGGCTCTTGCAGTGGAATCGGGAGAATGTTATCCCGGTATCGCTATCTGCGGCAGTGGAAACGGAATCAATATGACGCTGAACAAACATCAGGGAGTTCGTGCCGCACTCTGCTGGAATGCAGAAATAGCGCACCTCGCCCGTCAGCACAATGACGCCAATATCCTGGTAATGCCGGGGCGCTTCATCAGTACTGAAGAGGCGGACATGATTCTGACAGAGTTCTTCTCCACACAGTTTGAAGGGGGACGCCACCAGAACCGTATAAATAAGATTCCAATAAAATAAGCCTGAAAAGACTTACAAAATAAGGCAGCTATTATTATTCGGGGGATCACCTCAAATAAAATAGCTGCCTCTATTTTTTTTGAATAATCCAAGCGTATATCCGGGAAATATGTATTCAATATTTACCACTTAAATATCCCCAAAACATTCATTTGTTTTTTCGCTTTCATAATCCATTGAAAATAGTTTATCCTTCATACACAAACTTTTTTTAAGTTTATAATAAAAACATTCATCGTTTATTATAAACGGGTATAGAGTTTATTATAAACTTTCAAAAGGCATTGCAGTAGCTTATATTAGAATTTATACAACAAAAAAGGCTGCAAAACCTGTAATAGATTGCAGCCTTAAGCCTTTGAAGGGATTAGTTATACCCTAAATTCCAGAAGTATCACCTAGGACATCTGTTGTAATATTACACTTTATTATAATTAAATATAGACGCTTATATGGATTACTTTCTTTCATTTTCAAATTTTAATTTATAGTTTTATTGCACGTTACTTCTACAAATATACAACATAAAAATGCGTTTGTCAAGTCCTTTTCATTACTGACTGCATACTTGATGTAGAAAAAGAAACGCTTAGCGTACAAAAACACAGTTTTTTCTATCAGTATCACTTGATAAATCCGAGGATAAACTGATAGCAAAAGTAACCGCAGACAACAAACTTCAACAAAGTGCCCAGTATAAATCCGATTAATGAGCCTACTCCTGATTTGAGTGCTTGCGAGAACTCTTTATTGCCAAGCAATTCACCAATCACTGCTCCCAAAAACGGACCGAGAATAACACCCCAAGGCAAGAAAAGAAGTCCGACAAGGGTCCCCATTATACATCCCCAATTTCCCCATTTACTGCCACCACTATACTTACTGCCAAGCATCGGAGTAAAGTAGTCCAACACCTGCACCACGGCTACAATCAACAGCCAGATTATCAACTGTGTCGGAGTATAGTGTACCTTATCTGTAAAATGAAGAAATACCAGTCCCAAATATGCTATGGGAGGACCGGGGAGGAACGGAAGCACACAGCCGGCCAACCCGGCTATCATGCAGAGGGCGCTTACTATAATCAGAATAACATCCAGCATAACCTATCTTATTTAATATATGCACAAAAATACGGTATCTTTCAATATATACAAGGACATATCAAAACTTTATATCATCCTTACCTCTTCACTTTCTTCCGTACCTTTGTAATCTACTGTGACCTACAACCACCCCAAACGTGAAATACAGGTCAATCAAACCACTTTTAATTATTTATTCATCTAATATGCAATAAACTCAAAACGTTGCAAATTTCCGTCCACGTTTGCCCCATTTACATAAATAAAAACTATCTTTGCGTTTCAGAATCCCGAAAGACGAAAGAAATGGAGCAAATAGACAACCTAAAAGAGCTTATCAATCAAGGGGACGTGGACACAGCGATTGAGCAATTGGACCAGCTTCTCCAAAACACTTCTGTCGAAAAAGAGAAAGATACTCTTTACTATTTACGGGGAAATGCCTACCGGAAAAAAGGAGATTGGAAACAGGCACTGGATAATTACCAGTTTGCCATTGATATCAATCCGGAAGGTCCTGCCGTTCAGGCAAGAAAAATGGTAATAGATATCCTCAACTTCTACCACAAGGATATGTTCAATCAATAAAAGATATGTTTAATCAGTAATCGAACTCAAAGATAACGTAATAAATAAAGATTATGGCAAAAATCAAAGGAGCAATCGTAGTCGACACGGAGCGTTG
>CAUHML010000019.1 GCA_959606905.1 uncultured Bacteroides sp.
TCGACGATGAAAATCATGTGCTGCTATCTTCTCTTGATGAAACGGTAATTCAACATGGTGCGGAGTTTAACTTGGGATTGCATAAATATCAGGGGAACAACTTTAGTCCCAACGGGCACAAGTATATCCGTGAGTTTGATTGTGAACATATCCCGGCGACAACTTACCGTGTTGGAGGTGTAATTCTCCGCAAAGAAAAAATCTTTGTACATCATGAAAATAGAATCCTGATTCGTTATACTTTACTTGATGCGCATTCGGCAACGACTTTGCGCTTCCGTCCGTTTCTTGCTTTCAGAAGTGTACGCGAGTATACTCACGAAAATGCACAGGCAAGCCGCGAGTATCAACTTGTGGAAAACGGTATAAGGACTTGTATGTATCCGGGCTATCCGGAACTGTATATGCAGTTGAACAAAAAATGTGAGTTCCATTTCCTACCCGACTGGTATCGTGGCATTGAATACCCGAAGGAACAGGAACGAGGGTATGATTTCAATGAAGATCTTTATGTTCCCGGTTATTTTGAGGTGGATATAAAGAAAGGGGAGAGTATTGTATTCTCGGCCGGGACTTCAGAAATATCCCCTCGGAGACTGAAACAGACATTTGAGGCGGAAGTGGCTGATCGTACACCGCGTGATAGTTTTTATCACTGTCTGAAAAATTCTGCTCACCAATATCACAATCAACAGGAAGGTGAACATTATATCCTTGCCGGTTATCCATGGTTTAAATGCCGTGCACGCGATATGTTTATTGCTTTGCCGGGGCTGACGCTTGCTATTGACGAAATCGACCAGTTTGAGGATGTGATGAAAACAGCGGAAAAAGCAATTCGTAACTTCATTAATGAAGAACCTGTGGGTTACAAAATCTATGAGATGGAACATCCTGATGTTTTGCTTTGGGCTGTTTGGGCTCTGCAACAATATGCAAAAGAGACTTCTCGAGAGCAATGTCGTCAGAAATATGGAGAGCTTCTGAAAGATATCATGGAATATATCCGTCAGCGGAAACATGATAACCTTTTCTTGCATGAAAACGGGCTGCTTTATGCAAATGGTACGGAAAAAGCGATTACATGGATGAACTCTACCGTAAACGGTCATCCGGTAATTCCCCGTACAGGATATATTGTTGAGTTTAATGCTTTATGGTATAATGCGCTGCGTTTTGTGGCAGATCTAGTGCGTGAAGGTGGAGATGCAATTTTTGCAGATGTACTTGACGCACAAGCTGAAGTGACCGGAAAGTCATTTGTGGATGTGTTCCGGAACGAATATGGGTATTTGCTTGATTATGTGGATGGTAATATGATGGATTGGAGTGTACGCCCTAACATGATATTTACAGTAGCATTTGATTATTCTCCTTTAGATAGGGCGCAAAAGAAACAAGTGCTTGATATTGTGACTAAGGAATTGCTTACCCCGAAGGGAATCCGTTCGTTGAGCCCGAAGAGTGGCGGATATAATCCGAATTATGTAGGTCCGCAGGTACAGCGGGATTATGCTTATCATCAGGGAACCGCATGGCCTTGGCTAATGGGATTCTATCTGGAGGCTTATTTGCGAATCTATAAGATGAGCGGACTGTCATTCGTCGAACGCCAGTTGATTAGCTATGATGATGAGATGACAAGCCATTGTGTGGGCTCCATTGCCGAACTATTTGATGGAAACCCACCTTTCAAAGGACGTGGCGCGGTATCGTTTGCAATGAATGTGGCAGAAATATTGCGTGTTTTAAAGCTACTGTCTAAGTATTATTAAAAAAGGAGGAACGAAGATGAAAGTTTTAATGTTTGGATGGGAATTCCCTCCCAAAATATATGGTGGTCTTGCGGTTGCTTCTTATGGAATAACTAAGGGATTGAGCTTGCAAGGTGACATGGAAACAATCTTTTGTATGCCTAAGCCTAGCGGCGAAGAAGAAAAGTTCTTAAAAATAATCGGTATGAACCAAGTACCTATTGTATGGCGTGATATCAATTATGACTACTTGAAGTCTCGCTTGTTGGAGATGTCTCCGGAAGAATACTATTCTTTCCGCGATCATATTTATGCCGATTTTTCTTATATGCACGTCAATGATTTGGGATGTATGGAGTTTGCAGGAGGTTATCCCGGAAACTTGCACGAGGAAATTAATAACTTCTCGATCATTGCCGGAGTAGTGGCTCGTCAGCAGGAATTTGATATTATCCATGCGCACGACTGGCTGACTTATCCTGCCGGTGTACATGCCAAAATGGTAAGTGGCAAACCGCTTTGTATTCATGTACATGCCACTGATTTCGACCGTTCTCGCGGTAAAGTCAATCCTACTGTTTATTCTATAGAGAAGAACGGGATGGATCATGCTGATTGTATTATGTGTGTATCTGAACTTACTCGCCGCACAGTGATTAACGAATATCATCAGGACCCTAGAAAGGTATTTGCTATGCACAATGCTGTTTATCCATTGTCTCAGGAACTTTTAGATATTCCGCGTCCTGAACATCCAAAAGAAAAAGTGGTAACCTTCCTCGGGCGTATAACTATGCAGAAGGGACCGGAATACTTTGTGGAGGCTGCGGCACTTGTTTTGCAGCGTACTCGTAATATCCGTTTTGTTATGGCAGGTTCAGGCGATATGTTGAATGCCATGATTAACTTGGTGGCGGAACGTGGTATTGCCGATCGCTTCCATTTCCCCGGCTTTATGAAAGGTAAACAGGTATATGAGGTTTATAAGAATAGTGACGTATTTGTTATGCCGTCCGTTTCCGAACCTTTTGGTATTGCTCCGTTGGAGGCAATGCAGTGTGGTACACCTTCTATTATTTCGAAGCAATCGGGGTGTGGTGAAATTCTTGATAAGGTGATTAAAACCGACTATTGGGATATTCATGCTATGGCTGATGCTATTTATTCTCTTTGCACCAATCAATCTCTTTTCGAGTATCTTCGGGACGAAGGAAAGAAAGAAGTTGATGGGATTACTTGGGAAAAGGTTGGCTTGAGAATTCGTGCTCTTTACGAGGATGTGTTAAGAAACTATGGTAAATAACAAAACAATAAATAAAAATGAGAACTATCTGTCTTTATTTTGAAATACATCAAATTATCCATTTGAAACGTTATCGTTTCTTCGATATCGGTAATGATCATTACTATTATGATGACTATGCGAATGAAACAGGTATGAATGAAGTTGCTGAACGTTCATATCTCCCTGCCCTTAGTACATTGATTGAGATGGCGAAAAGTTCGGGTGGTGCTTTCAAGGTAGCGCTTTCTATCTCGGGAGTAGCTTTGGAACAGCTTGAAATCCATGCTCCGGCGGTCATTGATTTATTGCACCAGTTGAATGATACAGGATGTTGTGAATTCCTTTGTGAACCATATTCACATGGCTTATCATCACTGGCCAATGAGGATTGTTTTCGCGAAGAAGTACTTCGCCAGCGTGATAAGATGAAGCAAATGTTTGGTAAAGAACCGAAAGTATTCCGTAATTCTAGCTTGATTTATTCCGATGAAATCGGTGGCTTGGTAGCTTCTATGGGCTTTAAGGGGATGTTGACGGAAGGGGCAAAACATGTGTTGGGCTGGAAGAGTCCGCATTATGTATATCATTGTAACCAGGCACCTAGTCTTAAATTGTTGTTGAGGGACTTCAAACTTTCGGATGATATCAGTCTGCGTTTCTCTAATTCGGATTGGGCGGAATATCCTTTGTTTGCTGATAAATATATCAACTGGATTGATGTGCTACCGCAAGAAGAACAAGTAATCAATATTTTTATGGAATTGAGTGCTCTTGGTATGGCTCAACCATTGTCTTCCAATATTCTTGAATTCCTGAAAGCATTGCCGGAATGTGCGAGAGCTAAAGGAATTACTTTCTCTACACCGACTGAGATTGTAACGAAGTTGAAATCTGTTTCTCAACTTGATGTTCCTTATCCGATGTCATGGGTAGATGAGGAAAGAGATACGAGCAGTTGGCTGGGTAATGTTCTTCAACGTGAAGCTTTTAATAAACTATATAGCGTTGCCGAACGTGTGCATTTGAGTGACGATCGCCGTATCAAGCAGGACTGGGATTATTTGCAGGCTAGTAATAACTTCCGTTTTATGACAACGAAGAATACAGGTATCTGGTTGAATCGTGGTATCTATGACTCTCCTTATGATGCTTTTACCAACTACATGAATATCTTAGGTGACTTTATCAAACGAGTTAATTCTTTGTATCCTGAAGATGTGGATAGTGAAGAACTTAATTCTCTTTTGACTACTATTAAGAATCAGGGTGATGAGATTACTGAATTGCAGAAAGAAGTAGCTAAGTGGCAAGCAAAAGCCGAAAAGGAAACGGCTGCTAAAAAAACTGCGGCCAAGAAGGCTGTTGTGGCAAAAGAGTCGGTGGTAAAGAAAGAACCTGCTGCAAAGAAATCAGCGACCAAGAAAACTGCTGAATCAAAGAAAGCGGTCGGACGGGCCAAGAAGACTGTTACAAAGAAAGAAGAATAAAATAAAATTCTATATACAACAGAACCGTGAGTGAGATGTATATCAGACTCACGGTTCTGTTGTATATAGAAAATAGTATTTAATAAATATCCTTTTTAAAATAATAGCGCAGATTACACAATTAGTAGTCCGCGCTATTTTTTATGATATTCTCCTGCTATTTATTTCGCTTTCGTAGAACCAAAGTTTGTAGAGACAACTTCGAGTTTTAATATGTTTTCTGGGTATACAGGATTGCCCTGAGAATCTTTCTCTTCTCCTTTTAATCCACCTTTCAAGCGTACATAACCTGGTTTTAAGTCATGTTGGATACCAATGACATTAGAACTGCTACCATAATAACCGTTTGAACTGGCATCTGTTGTTACAAGTACTGGAATTAGTATGGCTTTATTCCAATCACTGAGTTCTTCCCAGTCTTTTATGTTATTAACAGTATGGTTCTCTATTTTCCCTTCATCATTAAATGTTTGGAAAGTGATAGATTTTTTCTCTTGTATTTCCTTGTCTGCTGCTGCTCTATCTTTTAAACAGTCATTTATCAATTTAGTGATATTATTGTACGTGTATTCAGTGAGATTAGTTGTAGAAGAAGTCGGGGTGAATAGCGATGAAGTAACGCCATCACTTAGTTGATTATTCTCAAAGAAGCTTTCTTTATATTTTTTACGTATCAGTAAAACGTTTCTAGGCATAGACATCCCAAATTTCTTATCACTAGTCTCGTTATAAATAGGAATTCCTAATTTAACGGCGTTCAATGTATCACCTTCAAGTTTTTCTGCTATTTGGCTAACAGGGAGAGTGACCTGAGTAAAAATACCAGCCGGACTTTTTAAATAGGTCCAATCAGAATTATCAATACACTTCTGAATAGCTTCTGTATCATTTGCTAATCTATTAGCTTGAATAATTTCACGTGTAGAATTGAAGGTGCGGCCAGTATACTGTATAGAGTCCTTTTCCGCATTAACTTTAGATTTTAGCTTAATTCCAGTAATACTATCTGTTACATATTCAATGGAAACAACATCCATTTGTACTTGACTGATATAAAGTACAGTACCGTCTCCATAGTCACTTTTTACATATATGCCACTGAATAGATCAGGAAAAGCCTTGTAGAAATCTTTTCTGTCAGCTTTGAAAAGTTTCTGTCCTAATTTCTTTGCTTTGGCTTGATCTAATCGAATACTTACACTTGGCACGTATGTATCAAGTTTACGAATAGAATCACTTACTGATAAATCTACGGCAGTATATGCTTTAGTTCCTAATAAATCTGATTGTTTGTAATAATCCTCCGGATTAATATTGGTATAATATGCCTCTTCTTCATTCAACCTTTTATCTAATTCGTAGATGCTTAAACGGCACGCAGTTAGTGAGTCACCGAAATAACTACTATACCATAGGTAGATATTTATTTGGCAATTGCCTATTACGTGATTATTCTCATCTTTGATTAAAGTAAATCTATCTTTAATCTTACTATCTATTTCTATATTATCAAAACTAGTAACCAAACTTCCTGTGGCTTTAGTCCCTGCTTCATTTTCTTTGTACATTTCAGAGAAACTCAATCCTTCCGGACAGTTCAGTTCAGATAAAAAGCCTGCCTCATATGTACCGAATGTATCATCTGTGAATTTTCCCACGTATCCGGTGCTGGTCTTTGCATATACTTCACCTGCGTGTACAGATTTTGTTGTTACGTCAAATGTAGTCAGTTTTCCATTGATATTCTGGTCACTTCCCGGAAACATTCCCAGTCCTAATCCGGCTGTGTTATCGTCACATCCGAAAAAAGTGATTGCCAGTAAAGCTATTAAAGCGTATTTTGCTTTCATGATCGTCGTATCTTGATTTTTATTCTTCTTCTTTGTTCGCAGTGGCATCCCATACCTGATCGTAGAACTCGTTGCAAGCATCTGCATAGTTCTCCGGGTTCTGATAATCAAGTATCAGTTTACCTGATTGACGGGCATATTCAATGATAGATTCATTCACCTTTTTGCTGTTTTGTATCACTCCGTCCGAATAATCCACGGCGAGTTTGCAAAGGGCGGCATAATCTACCGGTTCTTTTAAGTTGCTTAAATCATCCTTAGATATTCCTTTCAACATTAATTTAGTTGCAAAGTCGTCACTGAGTGTATTTTTGAAGTCGTCTTCATATACAGAGAATACAACTTTGGCATCACGGAACGACGGTTCATCCTTGTACGCTTTCTTAATATAAAGAGGTGCTAACGCTGTCATCCAGCCATGACAGTGAATTACATCGGGACACCAGCGAAGTTTCTTCACGGTTTCCAATACACCACGCGCATAGAAGATAGCGCGGCTGTCGTTGTCGTCATACTCTATGCCGTTTTCGTCCATAGCCTGCATCCGATTCTGGAAATAATCATCATTATCGATGAAATATACCTGCATACGTGCGGATTGGATAGAAGCTACTTTTATAATAAGGGGGTGGTCAGTATCATCGATAATCAGGTTCATACCGGAGAGGCGAATCACTTCGTGCAGTTGGTTCCTGCGCTCGTTAATGTTTCCCCATTTGGGCATAAAAGTTCTGATTTCACGGCCTTTTTCTTGTATCGCCTGTGGAAGGTTTCTACCTATATTGGCCATTTCGGATTCTGAAACGTAAGGTGTAATCTCTTGAGTAATAAATAAAACTTTATTCGCCTTTGTCATAATAACAATAGTTCACTATAATATTCTGCAAAGATACGAAAAAAAAGACACATTAAATAAGATATTCTTTCTTTATGTGGCAAATATTAGTTTATTTTGCAGAGTTTTTGCAAACGAGTAAAACATAAACCAATTGACGAAAATGAAAGTAGTGCACACTATCAAGGACTTACAGGCAGAATTGACTGCCTTGAGAGCCCAAGGTAAAAAGGTGGGACTGGTTCCTACAATGGGTGCTTTACATGCGGGACATGCATCTCTGGTAAAGCGCAGCGTAAGTGAGAATGGTGTAACTGTTGTGAGTGTTTTTGTAAATCCCACGCAGTTTAATGATAAAAACGACTTGGAGAAATATCCGCGTACATTAGATGCGGATTGCTGCTTGTTGGAAGAATGTGGAGCTGCATTTGTATTTGCTCCTTCTGTGAGCGAAATGTATCCGGAACCGGACACCCGCCAATTCAGCTATGCTCCATTGGATACTGTAATGGAAGGTGCATTCCGTCCTGGACATTTCAATGGTGTTTGTCAGATTGTTAGCAAGCTGTTTGATGCGGCACAGCCAGATAAAGCTTATTTCGGAGAGAAAGATTTCCAGCAATTAGCGATTATTCGTGAAATGGTCCGACAGTTGCAGTATAAACTGGAAATTGTAGGCTGTCCGATTGTGCGCGAGGAGGACGGATTGGCTTTGAGTAGCCGAAATAAACGTTTATCTGCACAAGAACGTGAAAATGCTTTAAATATTTCTCGGACATTATTTAAAAGTCGTAACTTTGCAGTCTCTCATACAGTAAATGAAACGCAAAAAATGGTGGAAGATGCGATTGACGTAGCTCCGGGATTGCGTTTGGAGTATTTTGAGATAGTAGATGGAAATACATTGCAGAAGATAACCAATTGGGAAGATACTTCGTATGCAGTAGGATGTATCACAGTGTTCTGCGGAGAAGTTCGGCTGATTGATAACATTAAATATAAAGAATAACTAAAAAGACGAAACCTTATGATGATTGAAGTGTTGAAGTCGAAAATTCATTGTGCGCGTGTCACGGAAGCGAATCTGAACTACATGGGTAGTATCACGATAGATGAAGATCTGCTGGATGCGGCAAACATGATTCCGGGAGAAAAGGTGTATATCGCTGATAATAATAATGGCGAACGCTTTGAAACCTATATTATCAAAGGTGAACGCGGTTCCGGCAAAATTTGTCTGAATGGTGCTGCCGCCCGTAAAGTGCAACCGGATGATATTGTGATTATCATGTCGTATGCGTTAATGGATTTTGAGGAAGCGAAGTCGTTTAAACCGTCTGTCATTTTCCCCGACCCTGCGACGAACAAAGTAGTAAAGTAAAAAAGTATCTTTGATATTTTTATAAGAAAAACCCTGTCTTACAGAATGTAAGCAGGGCTTTTCTTTTTTATCTATTCTATTTTCTTGTTACTACTTTGTTTTTAACTGTTCGTTCATAGCCGCCGCTGCCTTACGGCCGTCACCCATGGCGAGAATCACAGTGGCTCCACCGCGTACAATATCGCCACCTGCATAAATCATCGGGATAGAAGATGCCATGTTCTCATCTACGGCAATCGTTCCTTTCCGTCCTAACTCCAGTCCTTTGATAGAACTAGGGACAATCGGGTTCGGCGACACTCCGACACTTACGATAGCTAGGTCAATATCAATCGTTTCCGTAGCACCTGGGATAGCGACAGGACTACGACGTCCAGAAGCGTCCGGTTCGCCTAATTCCATTTTTTGTAGAATAACCTGTTTTACACAACCCTGCTCGTCTGCAATATATTCGATAGGATTGTGCAGTGTCAGAAATTCTACTCCCTCTTCTTTTGCGTGTTTAACTTCTTCGATACGTGCGGGCATTTCTTCTTCCGAACGACGGTAGATAATCATGGCGCGTTCGGCACCCAGACGTTTGGCCGTACGGACAGAGTCCATGGCTGTGTTGCCGCCACCGATTACTGCTACATTCTTACCGAAAGCTATCGGAGTATCAGAGTCTTCGCTGGCTGCATCCATTAGATTGACACGGGTAAGATACTCGTTGGAAGACATAATATTGATTGAGTTTTCGCCCGGAATATTCATAAAGTTAGGAAGACCGGCACCGGAAGCTACAAATATCCCTTTGAAACCTTCCTCTTTCAGGTCTTCTATACTAATTGTTTTTCCTACAATACAGTCTTTGATAAAGTTAACTCCCATTTTGGCTAGATTGTCAATCTCAACATCAACAATCTTGTTGGGCAGACGAAATTCAGGAATACCATATTTCAGTACACCGCCAATTTCGTGCAATGCTTCGAATACAGTTACGTCATATCCATATTTCGCCATATCACCTGCAAACGATAATCCTGCAGGTCCCGAGCCGATAACAGCCACTTTGATACCATTCTTTTCAGCAATGACTGGTACGGAGATTTGTCCGCTCTCGCGTTCGTAATCAGCTGCAAAACGCTCCAGATAACCGATAGCTACCGGTTTCTCATTCATTTTCAGATGAATACACTTTGATTCGCATTGTTTTTCTTGTGGGCAGACACGACCGCAAACAGCCGGAAGTGCACTTGTCTCTTTTAATGTCTTTGCTGCTTCCAGAAATTCTCCACGCTCGATGTTCTTGATAAAACGGGGAATGTCAATTCCTACCGGACAACCTTCCATACATCCTGGGTTTGCACAGTCGAGACAACGTTTGGATTCTGTTATAGCCTGTTCAGCAGTCAACCCTTGGTTTACTTCTTCCTTGCGGCTATGTGAACGATATTTTGCATCGAGTTCGTTCATCTCAACACGCGGGATAGCCGTGCGTTCTTTGGCTTTCATCGACTTACGCAACTCCTGTCTCCAGGCAACATTACGGCTTTTTTCGTCGGTCTCCTTTGTAGCTTCGCATACAGTGTCGAGTTTGTGCATTTCTTCTCGTTCGATGTTTTTGAATGCCCCCATGCGTTTCAGCATTTCATCAAAATCTACTTGGTGACCATCGAATTCCGGACCGTCTACACAAACAAATTTGGTTTTTCCTCCTACAGTGATACGGCAAGCGCCACACATACCTGTTCCATCTACCATAATCGTGTTCAATGAGACGTCAGTGGGAATTTCATATTTCTTGGTTAGCAAGCAAACGAATTTCATCATGATAGCAGGGCCGATAGCGAAGCATTTATCCACTTTCTCGCGTTTGATAACTTCTTCCACACCTTCCGTTACCAGTCCTTTGCGACCATAAGAGCCATCATCCGTCATGATGATAACTTCGTCGGAGCTTTTGCGCATTTCTTTTTCGAGAATGATAAGGTCTTTATTACGTCCTGCCAATACAGTGATCACACGGTTGCCGGCAGCTTTCAAAGCTTGTACGATAGGGAGCATTGGGGCCACACCTACGCCACCACCGGCGCAAACAACAGTTCCGAAGTTTTCAATGTGAGTCGCTTGGCCGAGAGGACCTACTACGTCTGTAATATAATCACCTTCGTTCAACTCACAGAGGCGGGTAGAAGATAGCCCTACCTCCTGTATCACCAGGGTGATAGTGCCTTTCTTTATATCAGAACCGGCGATAGTCAAAGGCATACGTTCTCCCTTTTCGCCTACACGTACAATGACGAAGTGTCCGGCCTTACGAGATTTAGCAATTAAAGGGGCTTCAATTTCAAATTTGAACACCTTTTCAGAAAAGCGTTCCTTGCTAATGATTTTGTTCATTATCTAATTAATTTGTTGGTTTTATTACGTAACTGCTAACAGAATGTTATAAATTATGGCAAAGATACAGCTTCTTTACGAAAAACAAAAAGAAAAGCCACTCTTTTGAAGAGTGGCTTTCTATATACAGATGAATCTATCTGTTTATTTCGTACGGATTTTGTACCCGGCTACTCCATAATACAAGATGAACAGGAAGCAAGGTAAACACAGCCAATAAGCTTGTTGCGGGCTTGCTACATCCTTTAGCCAACCATACAGGGTAGGGATAACGGCACCACCGAACATTGCCATGATAAGCAATGATGATCCGGCTTTGGTAAACTTGCCGAGGTCGGCCATGGCAAGCGGCCACAGTGCCGGCCACATTAATGAACATCCTAATGCCATGAATGAAATAAAATAGATAGATATATGGCTCGGAGTTAGTACTACCAACAATGAACCGATAATAGCCAGGATAGAACAAATTTTTAGCGCAGTAGCTTGGCTGAGATATTTCGGAATGAAAATAATACCGCAGATATAGCCGATCACAATACCGATTGGAGCAATCCAGGCATAATTAGCTGCACCTTCTAGTCCAAGTTCTTTTGCGTAATCGACCAATGTACCCAATGAGACAGTTTCAACACCTACATAAAGGAATAAGGCCAGGCAGCCTAGTAATAAGTGAGGAAATTGAAAAACAGACGTTTTTGTGGCAGCATATGGACAGGCTTCGGCTTCATTCTCGCTTTCGTCTTCTCCTGCCGCTTTTACTTCGGGCAGTGGAGCGAAGAATGCCATAATACCCAAAGCTATAAAAGCACAGATGATGATAATGAACGGCTTGTTCAGATCTTCGATACCAATCAGATTGACATCTTTCCCCAGCAACCATACGATAAAGATAGCGGGGATAGGCCATGCCAACTTATTACAGATACCCATTATGCTAATACGTTTTGCTGCACTATCCAACGGGCCAAGAATGGTGATGTATGGATTTACAGACGCTTGTAGGTATGCATTGGCTGCTCCGCTGATAAAAGAAGCCAGCAAAAATAAGGTGAAGCTTTCCTGATCTGCCGATAAGATGAACAGGTAGAATGCTATGGCAAAAATAAAGAAAGACAGCGACATGGTACGTTTGTAACCTATTGCCTTAATTGTGAGTCCGGCAGGATAACCGAAAACTAGAAAAGGAATGAATGTCGCAGCGATAATCAGATAAGAAGCCGTATTCGAGATTCCTAATGATTTTTGTAATACCGGGACTAATAATGAATTGATTCCGAGTGCGAAACCAATCGCGAAAAACATAATGCCAATAAATGTCAATGGCAACACAAAGCTTTTAGTGTTTTTTGTCATGGGGGAAATGTGTTAAAGGTTATATAAAAATCTCTTGTAAGAAAAGGATATACCTGATTCTTACAAGAGTGAAAAATTCTTAGTCTATCATATCGAAACCGCAGTATGGAACCAATGCTTTCGGAATTTTGATTCCTTCAGGTGTCTGGTTGTTTTCGAGTAGGGCCGCAACGATACGTGGCAATGCCAGTGCTGAACCGTTTAGGGTGTGACAAAGTTCAGTTTTCTTTTCTCCACTACGATAACGGCATTTCAGACGGTTGGCCTGATAGGTGTCGAAGTTGGAAACGGAACTTACTTCCAACCAGCGTTTTTGTGCTTCTGAGTATACTTCGAAGTCGAAGCAAAGCGCAGCGGTAAAACTCATGTCTCCTCCGCAAAGACGAAGAATGCGGTAGGGTAATTCCAGTTTTTGCAGCAGTCCTTCTACATGGTCGAGCATTTCCTGATGAGATTGCTTGGAGTGTTCCGGTTTGTCGATACGCACCAATTCTACTTTGGAGAATTCGTGCAGGCGATTCAAGCCACGCACATCCTTGCCATAAGAACCTGCTTCGCGACGGAAACATTGTGTATATGCACAATTCTTGATAGGCAATTGTTTTTCGTCTAGGATGACATCGCGATAGATATTAGTAACAGGCACTTCTGCTGTCGGAATCAAATATAAATCATCTACTTCGCAATGGTACATTTGTCCTTCTTTGTCAGGAAGTTGTCCTGTGCCGTAACCGGAAGCGGCGTTGACCACTGTCGGTGGCATGATTTCAATATATCCGGATTTGCGTGCTTCATCCAGGAAGAAGTTGATAAGGGCACGTTGAAGTTGTGCACCTTTTCCTTTGTATACAGGAAAACCTGCTCCTGTGATTTTAACACCCAAGTCGAAGTCTATCAAATCATATTTTTTTGCCAGTTCCCAGTGGGGAAGTGCATCTTTGGGAAGTTCGGTTTCCATTCCTCCCATTTTCTCGACGACATTGTCTTCGGCACCTACACCTTCGGGTACACTGTCATAAGGAATATTAGGAATCGTATAGAGTGCATTCTGCATATCGGTGGCAGCTTGTGTCATTGTTGCGTCCAATTCCTTATTACCTTCTTTTAATTCTGTTACACGTGCGCGTGCGGTTTCAGCTTCTTCTTTCTTGCCTTCCTTCATCAGTTGTCCGATTGTGCGCGAAAGAGAATTAACTTCTGCCAGATTTTTATCTAATTGATTTTGGGTACTACGTCTCTTGTCGTTAAGAGCAATAACCTGCTCTATCGTTTCTTTTGCATTTTTGAAATGCTTCTTTTCCAGTCCGCGGATTACCGCCTCTGTGTTTTCTGTAATTTGTTTAATGGTAAGCATATCTATACTTTTTATGAACTTTCACTTAATGGATGCAAAGATACAGAAAAAACGAACAATCAAGCAACGAAAATATCTAAAAAAGAAAAGGAGATGCAATCGCTTGGATTACATCTCCTTCTTTTAAATATTCTCAGTTGTGCAATTATGCTTCAGTTGCAGGAATTACAGAAACATATCTTCTGTCTTCTTTACCTACTTTGAAGTTTACTGTACCGTCTACTAAAGCGAAAAGAGTGTGGTCTTTACCCATACCGATGTTGTCACCCGGGTGGAATTCAGTACCTCTTTGACGAACGATGATGTTACCTGCTTTGCAAGCTTCGCCACCAAATATCTTAACGCCTAATCTTTTACTTGCTGATTCGCGGCCGTTCTTAGAACTACCGACACCTTTTTTATGTGCCATTTCTTTTTACTGTTTTTAATTGATTAAGCTACTACTTCTGTGATTGTTAATTCAGTGAACTGTTGACGGTGACCGTTCAGTTTTCTGTGACCTTTTCTTCTTTTCTTGTGGAAAACAAGAACTTTGTCACCTTTAACCAAGTTTGAAACAACCTGGCAAATAACTTTAGCACCTTCTACGATAGGAGCACCTACAGTTACGTTTCCGTCTTTGTCTACCAAAAGAACCTTTTCAAATTCTACTGTTGAACCGTTTTCTGCACCTTCGATGTGGTGAACGAACAACTTCTGACCAGCTTCTGCTTTGAATTGCTGACCGTTAATTTCTACAATTGCGTACATCTTATATAATAAATGTATAAGTTAGCTCCGGCGGGTGGTCTTTAATCACTTAGAGAACTCTTTATCAAACCCGTTGCGGAATAATCGGGCACAAAAGTACTGTTTTTATTTGTTTTCAACAAATATTTCTTTTGTTTTTTTAGTTGTGTTGCTATTACTTTGCTCATTTATAGAATAGTATGCACAAACTTCGTTGTCAACTATTAAGGGGGACTTTAAAGTAAATCGCTAAGATTTTTCACAATTATTCGGTGCGGATAAGCGCGAAGTTCGTCAGCGGTAGTCATTCCGTTGAGTACGCCTGCAAAATCGACTCTTGCATTCCGAGCAGTTTCCGCATCTACAATGCTGTCTCCGATATACAAAGTTTCTTTCGGGGTACTTCTCAAATGTTCCAAGGCAAATTTGACTCCTTCTGGTGAAGGTTTTGCAGCTTTGACATCTTCTCCACCTACCACTATATCAAGAAAATCTTCCGGTTGGTACTCTTCGAGGAAACTCAGTATCCTAAATCGGTATTTAGTAGAGATAATTCCGATACGGGCACTCCGTTTCTTCAGCTCTTTCAGTGTAGATAACGTGTCGGGGAAAAGCTGGGTGTTCACATTCATGTGTACATCGGCTTCCAATCTGTATTCCTGTCGGAAAGCTTCGAGTTGTATTGGGTCGGTGATTCCGGTAAGAATACTGAAAGATTCTTCCAATGTTTTGCCGATAGTACGTTTGATTGCTTCATCGGTAACGGTTAAATACTGGTGGCGGGTGAGCACAATTCGGAAACACTTAACGATACCACGTGACGAATCGGCTAGTGTATAGTCGAAATCGAATAAATAGGTTTTATAATTCATTGGGGAGAACTTTTCCGCAAAAGTACTAAAATCTTTTCTTATTTTACAGGTTCTACCGTGTATCCTTGTTTTTTTAATAAGTTTAGCAATCCTTTGTCACCGGGAAGGTGCAGGGCACCAACTGCAATAAAAGTAGGAGCTGTTTTCATAATAGCCGGAAGTTTTTCAGACCATGCCTTGTTGCGATTATAAATCATTGCGTCTTCTTCACCGGGAGTCGGGTCACATTGATTGCCTTTACGCTCTTCGCTGATACGAAGCATTTGGTTTAAGTCCTGTCGCATATAGGCGTTAGTGAGTTTTTTCAGGCTTTCCACTTCTGTATTGATGTTGTTGATCGTACACATTAGCAGTTGTGCTTGCCGTTGCAGCGAATAACCATTGAATAATAAATTGAATTGAAATTCCGCAGTTTCTAGTCCGTCTACTTTTTTCCCGTTTTGGGTAGCTTGTGATTGGAAGAAGGTATCTAGCTGTTCTTGAGGATTAAATTTGCCTATATGTTTTACATATGCTGCCACTACTACGTTGTTCAGCAGGAATGCAGGTTTCAGTTTGGGGGCTGCGCTTAAATCTAGCATCAGGTTTTCTTTGCAGAATTTGTTAGCCGTTGCAAAGTCTTCAGGGGAGAGGAGGGTGGACAGCGTACTGTCGTTGGCGATCATCATAGCTTGTTGCATTTTCTGCATGGTGACCGGTGACTGCATTTCCGACATTTTCAGCTCTCCATATACTTGTTGGGTTTCTTTCATTGCTTTTTGAAGTCCGGCAATACTGTCCATAATGCTGAATGGTGCCAAGTGATGTGTACCTATAATGTAAGAGGGCTGATTTAGTCCGTTGCCGGATACTTTCCATAAAAGTTGGGCGTTTGCGCTAAACGCTACACAGATAAATAGTACTGCTCCGATAAATGATTTCATAAATTTATTTCAATAAGAGTGAATGATTTGATTGTTAACGTATTCTACCACCGCTGATCCAATGCCTGAGATAATAGTCTTCGTTTAGCCTACTGACGATTACCCCGCGACTTGTGCTGGAATGAATGAATTTCCCACTTTTCAGATAAATGCCTACATGAGCTACTCTCTTTCTAGAACGATTACTGCTAAAGAATACCAAGTCACCTTCTTTGAGGTTTCGTTTAGCTACTTTGTTGCTCTTATTCTTCAGTTCTTCTGTGTTTCGTGGCACTTGGATACGATATACTTTCCGATAGATTTGATAAACCATGCCTGAACAGTCGGTCCCTCTTTTCGAATCTCCACCGCCACGATAAGGGGCTCCTATCCAGTCGGCAGCTTCTAGGTAGAGTTTATGGTCGTCTTCCAAGTTGATGTCTATACCCAATAAGACAGAAGCTCGCGCCAGTGCCTGATAATCCAGACGGGGGGCGGATGTGCGGCAGGAGCTGAAAATGACGGTTAGCCCTACCAATATGAAAAAGAGTTTAAAGTTAATCTTCATCGGCTGCCTTTCCTTTTTTGTTGATGATATTTATTCTTCTACATTGAAGTACGCTTCCAGCTCTTTTTCTGCAGAATTATCTTCATTAATTATATCCCGAATGATAATTCCGTATTCCAGCAGAGCAATTCGCGGACACACATCTACAGTATGGTTCAGGTTATGGCTGGAAATGATAACCGTAGCCTGATGTTCTTCATTATATCTTTTGAGCAGATGCTTGATAATGGATTGCGAACTCGGGTCGAGGAAATTGAACGGTTCGTCCAATATTAATAATTGTGGATAATGAAGCATGGCGGAGATTATACCGATCTTTTGTTTATTTCCGGCAGAATAGTTACGGATTAATTTTTTTTGTCCCATTACTTCCCCGTTCATGAAGCGTTCGAAAGGAACGAGGCGTTCATCTACCTCCTCTTTCTTTAATCCATACATTTTTCCGATGAAGTAGAAATATTCTTCCGGGGTCAGATAATCAATCAAAAAACCACTGTCGATAAAAGCACCGGTGAAGGCTTTCCAGTCCTCGTTTAGGCTTACATCAATATCATTTATAACTACTTTCCCATTGTCCGCTTTCAGCAGATCCAGCATTAACCGGAAGAGAGTCGTCTTCCCCGCACCGTTGTTTCCCACCAATCCGAGCATATCGCCTTGATTGATTTCGTAGTGTTCTATATCTACGGCAATCTTTTCACCGAAATTCTTTTTGAGCTTGTCAATGGTAATCATGATTTTCAATGTTTATATAATTAATGACCCATGTATGTCTATTGGCGGCTGTCTCTGAAACCTTCCATATTGTCATATCGCCGTTTCATGAAACGATGATATACATTCTTTATCCATAGCGGAGAAGTCAGGGTGAATCCTAAACCGATGATCAGTAGGATCGTGTAAGTAATTGTTTCTCCTAAAAGTGAGTTTAACAGGCTATATAGGATAAGCGGCACACCGAATGCTCCGAAGTTTACTAACATTTGTATTGCACTATTGGTTTGGCGGCTCGTTACTTTTTCGTTTAGCGGCACAGTTTGTTTATTGTAAACAGCCAGTTGGAAGAAGCAGAAATAGATGAAGCCGATCGTATAAAAGAACCAGACAAAAGCTCCCAGCAATGTCAGTTTATTCATAATGATAGCGGGAACCATGAGTAGGAAAGGAATGATTTCGCCAATACTATATATATAATATTTAGCTTTCAACAGGCTCATAATAGATTCTTTGCGTGACATCAATCCGTCGATATAATTGCCCTCGAACGACATAATCTGTGACAGGATAATCATTCCGAATACAGCAAAGTTGTATACGCAGATGAAAGAAGTCATCAGGCGTCCATCGTAGACACTTGAGAAACTGAGTGCACAGGAAAAAGCTACCACCACGATAGCGACACTGCGTAGAGAACTTTTGCAACGGCGGTTACGTAAAAGCATTTTCAGTTCTAGTCTCATATATTCGCCGACTTCTCCGTAGCGTTCGAAGAATCTATATTCCGAGACGTGTTTGATTTGTGTATCATCTACTTTGGCCAATTCTGCGTAGATAAGTCCCGACATAAGTTTGCGGTTAACCAGCCACAAAGTGACTATCACAAGTATAGTGCCGAGAAAGTAGAGAATATTTCCTTGGATATACTCGTCTCCCAAGTCCATAAAGAAATAGAAAAGAGGACTGTCCTCGGGAATAAAAAGGAGGCAGGCTATTCCACCATAAAAAACAATGGGCAATAGAACCCACCAAATACGTTCGTTGATGAGTGTACGGCACAGCAAGTACCAGTAATTGTTAGCAAGAATCAGCAGTAAGATACCAATAAGATAGGTGATAACACCGAGAATTCCAAAATATTTAGTAATAGTAATGAAAGAAAAAGGGACAAACATAAACAACCAGAATAGGTTGAATAGGCTAAGTCCGGAGCGGATAAGTAAAAAGTCGATGACACGATTTCGTTTAACCGGCAACAGGAGGTAAGGTTTTACCTCCTGTGTCGGTGTTTTTTGTAACGGAACACGCAACAGGAAATCCAGTGCCAGAATAAAGATCAGAACAACGGCGTTCATTACATGATATGGTTCTCGGTTGGGAACCATATTTGAGAAACCGAACGCGAATGTCGTACCGAAAAATATCAGGTAACCGGCCCAAAATGCAGCCATGACATAACCGAGTATTTTAGCAACTTTGTTCTTTTCATACATCGGGTGTCTTCTGGCGGCAAGTCTTCCGTGTTTACGTAGTTCGTTGAGTATCATCATCTATACAAAAGAATTTTTATTTGTTTTCTTCCGGCATAGTCATAACGACTTGAATTTCGTTGTTCTGTTTCAGCAGCTTGGCAAGGAAGTCTTGTACTTCTTTGGCTGTAATGCTGTTGACTAACTTTTCATAGTCTTTCGTATTGTCAATACCTGTGTAGAAATATTCGTCCAGATTATTTAGCCAATAGCCGTTTTCTTTCTGAGCGTCTTTGTATTTCTTCAACATATATTCTTTGATCTTCTGCATGTGTTCGGCAGATGGACCTTCTTTAGCCATTTTTTCTAATTGTTCCACAACGATAGCAGACAGTTTATCTTTCTTAGCTGGGTCAGTCTGGAATACAATCTGAAGTACCAGTTCTTCCTTCGGATATTTGCTGAGGTTTCCGTTACAGCTTACGCCATACGTGCCACCTTCTTTTTCGCGGATTTCAGCGGTGTAAACCATATCTAATGCCTGATCAAGGAAGCTGAGTAGTGTATTGCTACGCAGGTCGTATTTGCAAGTTCCGCTGTATAGGAACATGATGGTAGCCATTGGCGTTTCCTGTTTCTTTGCAAATTCATTCTTGTATTCCCCTTTGCGAATGTACATCTTATTATCCTTGAATGTTTCCTTGCGGTTGATAGAAGGCAGAGCACCCAGATATTTTGCAATCATCGGTTTCATCTGTTCTAGGTTTACGTTTCCTACCAGATAGAAAGTAAAATCGCTTGCATCTTTATAGCGGTCTTTGTACATTTCGAGGATACGGTCATAGTCGATCTGGTCTACCATGCTTTCTTTCAGCTTGATAGCGCGTGGATGGTCACCGTATAGAGCACGTGTCACTGTATCGCTGAATGCCGTCATCGGGTTAACGTCTGAGTTTTGAAGCTGTGCTTTCAGGCGGTTCTTGTATGATTCGAATGCTTCATTATCCTTGCGCGGAGAAGTGAATGTCAGGTAAGTCAACTGCATCATTGTCTCGAAATCTTTCGGAGAACAGCTACCTGAAATTGTTTCTGTTGTATTACCGATACCGGCTCCTACGGAAGCACGTTTACCGGCAAGGGCTTTGCTTAAGTCTACTTTGCTGAAATTACCGATACCGCCTACCAGAGCTACACCGTTTAATTGAGAAATATTGATGATTTCATCGTTCGGGAATACACTGGTACCACCAAGGCTTACACCTTTCATCATGATCTGGTCAGCTTTGAAATCTGTAGGCTTCGCATAGACTGTTACACCGTTAGAAAGCACTAGTTTTGTACTGCCGTAAACGTCATCGGCCTTTTCGGAAACAATCTTTCCGCCTTTAATGTCTTCAGAGATAAGAGGTTCGTTGGAAACTTTGTCTTCGTATGGTTTCAAATCGAATGAACTCATCTGCTTCAATAAAGCTGCAATTTCCTCTTTCGTCGGATATTTCAGACCTTCTTTTTGAGGACCCGCGAGCAGTACTACTTGGTTATTATCAGTAACCAGCTGTTTCATCAATTCGTTGACGGCCGTCACAGGAATGTTCGGAGCCATCTGCTGTACAAGCATATATTCGAATTCGATACCCGGAATCGGTTCTTTATCGAGGAAATTGTTCACATATTCATCGACATAGTTACCACTTTTTGTTTTTTCACGTTCGTTATACGCAGACTCCATAGCTTGCATATAGTTAGCACGCGCGCGTTCATATTCAGTTTCAGTGAATCCGAAACGACGTGCACGTTCTGCTTCTTCCAGAATAGTTTTCATCGCCAAGTCTACACCGTCAATCTTGCTGTTTGCAGTAAGGCTGAATGCTTCTTTGGTCTTGGCAAGGAAATACTCTCCATATCCTGCACCGGCACCGGTAAAAGGAGGATTGGCTGTTTGGCGGAGTTCGTTCAAACGGCTATTCAGCATATTGATAGCCATGTTGAGTACGTACTGTGTAGCATAATAAGAAATCGTATTTTTCAAAGAATCTGGCGTTGCATCTTGTTTGAAGAAGATGTTGATAGAAGGATTGGCAACTTCTTTGTCTGTGCCGATATAGATCAACGGTTCCTGATTGTCTGCTACCGGATAGTAAATACGTTCGGCAGGGTTTACCGGAGCTTTTACGTCTTTGAATACCTCTTTCAACTTGGCTTCCATTTCTTCAGCGTTGATGTCACCGACGATAACGATTCCCTGCAAATCGGGACGGTACCATTTAGCATAGTAATCACGGATATCCTGATAAGGGAAGTTGTTGATAACGTCAATACTGCCGATAGGCATACAGTCGGCATATTTAGAATCCGGATACATAGTAGCCTGTGCATCAGTCATGATGCGTAGCATACCACTGTTGCGACTTCTCCATTCTTCGCGGATTACACCACGTTCTTTGTCGATTTCTTTGTCGGCAAGGTTGATAGCGCTCGACCAGTCGTGTAGGATAAGCAGGCAGGAATCTACCACATTCTGGTTTTCTGTCGGTACGTTACTGATGTTGTAAACGGTCTGGTCGACACTGGTATAGGCATTCAGGTTTGTTCCGAATTTAATACCTTTAGTTTCACACCAGGGAATGATTCCAAGTCCGGTTTCATCGCCGGGGAAATGTTTGGTCCCGTTGAAAGCCATGTGTTCCAGAAAGTGAGCCAAGCCACGTTGCTGTGGTTCTTCCAGAATAGAACCTACTTTTTGTGCGATGTAGAATTCTACGCGTTTTTCCGGGAGTGCATTGTGTCGGATGTAATAAGTAAGTCCGTTATCCAGTTTGCCGATACGGACATTTTTGTCCACAGGCATTTGTTGCATGGGTTGTGCAAAAACGGACTGGAAATTGCAGCATATGATAAGGACTGCAATAAATAATCCACGTAATAAATGTTTCATGTTCTATTTAATTTAATAAAAGTTTCTGTGTTATCTGTCGTGATTGTCTATGGTAAATCACAAACAGGCAGAAAAAGAGTTATTTAATGGCTTGGCGTATCCTTACTAATTTTGTTAACAATCCTTCCAATAAATCAAGCTTCAGCATATTGGCACCGTCGCTTTTGGCTACGGCGGGATTTTCGTGTGTTTCGATAAAGATACCGTCTGCCCCTACGGCTATGCCCGCTTTGGCAATAGTTTCTATAAGTTGCGGCATACCGCCGGTCACTCCGCTTGTTTGGTTCGGTTGTTGTAGTGAGTGAGTGACATCGAGCACGACAGGATATCCGAATGATTGCATTTCAGGAATACCTCGGTAGTCCACTACAAGGTCTTGATAACCGAAAGTTGTTCCGCGTTCGGTCAACATAACATTCTTGTTGCCGGCTTCTATTACTTTGTCTGCGGCAAATTGCATTGCCATTGGAGAAAGAAATTGTCCCTTCTTGATATTAACGGTCTTTCCGGTTTTGGCTGCGGCTACGAGCAGATCGGTTTGGCGGCTGAGGAATGCCGGAATTTGAAGTATGTCTACGTATTCGGCTGCCATGTTAGCTTCGTCGGCAGCATGGATGTCCGTTACGGTAGGGATTCCGAAAGTATCATGTACCTTTTTCAGTATTTTGAGGGCTTTTTCATCACCGATACCCATGAATGAATCCAGACGTGAGCGGTTCGCTTTGCGGTAAGAACCTTTAAATACGTAAGGAATTTGCAATGTTTCGGTGATTTTGACTACTCGTTCGGCAATGCGCATGGCCATTTCTTCACCTTCTATAACACATGGGCCGGCCAGCAGAAAGAAGTTACCGGCAGGATTGTTTTTAAGTTCGATCATATTGTTAATTACAAATTATAAGTTACATTATATAGGTAATACAGGTATCTCCTTGTTTAGAGGAGGCGTGTTTGTTTTCTTAGTTCGGGATAATAAGCGTGGTCTTTTCCGGGAGAACGCCTACTTCCAGAGGAAAGTGTTTCGGCAGTATCCGTCCGTCCAGATCTACTGAAGCACTTTGTGCTCGGAGTACTTTCACTTTCTTTGTCCGATAGCACTTCACGACTTTGTGATTCAGAATCCTTCCCTGTATCAACATCCACAATCCGGAAATGATTTGCAGGAATTCCGGGCGATAGATCACAGATACATCCAGCCAGCCGTTGTAAGGAACGGCACTCGGTGTCTGTCCCCAGCCCCAGGCACTTCCCACACATACCGTCATGATGCGTCCACGGATATGTTCGTCGTTGATGCGGAGGTGCATTCTGTACAACTTACGTTCGAATATCAGAGAGAACAAGGCGGCAACATACGACAGGAATTTTACGCCCCAGAAACGCTTTGTCTGGTCGGTAATCTTGACGATTCGTGCGCCTAGTCCAATATTAACAGCGTTGAGGAAGTAACGGTGTTGATGTTCTTTTCCATCGTAGAAGTTGCAATAGCCTACGTCTATTTTCTTGAGTCGATGATTAATGATACAGTCGACAGCTGGCTTGTATTCGGTACTGAGTCCCCAATATTTGGCAAAGTCATTCCCGATGCCGTTCGGAATCATGCCAAGTGCGATATTGTCTTTATCCTCTGCATCGGATAGCATAATGCCGTTGATAGCGTCATTCAACGCACCGTCACCGCCCACAACGACAATCGTACGATAACCATTGTTGGCTAAAATCTTAGCGAGACGTTCTACTGAACCGAAACCTTCGGATTGCACATAGTCATAGTCGACGCCTTTGCTGTCCATGTATTCCTTGATCTCTTTCCAGCGTTTTTTTACCTTTCGGGTACCAGCTTTCGGGTTGTAAATCACACCCCATTTCTTCGGTTCTACACTCATATCCGTATTTCTATCCTACAATATTAAAAATCTCACTATATTTCACTGCCAAAGATACTAATTCCCCTGCAGTTTTTCTTTCACAAACGCTATCTTTTCTTCCATTGGCAGTTTCGCGCTTATCCAATGAATAGTAAATCCTCGTCTTTCCATGCCGCGAAACCAAGTCATCTGCCGTTTGGCGAATTGATGAATCGCAGTTTCTAATCCGTTAAACATCTCTTCGTATGTCATTTGTCCTGTGACATATAACGTCAGGTATTTGTATTCCAGACCATAATATATTAAATCTTCCGGTGAAATTCCTTCTCTGATCAGTTGTCGTACCTCATCAACCATACCTTCATCCAACCGCTGTTTTAATCGTAGCGTAATTTTCTCGCGGCGTAGTTCTCGTTCGATGTCTACGCCAATGATGAGGCTGTTCAGCTTCGGAAATTCCCGTTCGGGGACTGGGTGGGCGGCATAATATTCTTCAATCTCTATTGCACGAATGGCACGTTTCACTGTGTCTACGTCCGTAGAGTTATGCAACGTTTTGTATTGGCTTAAAATTTCCGTCAGTTCTTCAAGAGAATAACTTGCCAAACGGGTACGCAACTCCGGATTTTCCGGTACGGGCATTAGTTTATAACCTTTTAAGACTGATTCCAAATACATCCCTGTCCCTCCACATAAAACGGGGAGACAACCTTTTTGTTTGACTGTTTCGTAAGAAACCAGAAAATCTTGTTGATATTCAAAAACATTGTATTTGTATCCGGGGGCGGCTATATCAATCAGATGATACGGGATTTTATGTCCATTGACCGTATAATCGGCCAAATCTTTTCCGGTGCCGAGATCCATTCCCCTGTATATTTGACGGGAGTCGGCACTGATAATTTCTGTATTCAATTCATAGGCCAAAGCAGCGGCAAACGGAGTTTTGCCTGAGGCGGTAGGTCCTAATATGGTGATTAAATCATAGTTCGGCATAGTTTTATTTTTTCTACATCTGCAAAATTACGAAATAATTTTCACCTGCTTGGTATTCAGTTGTTTTTTTTGGTTGAAATGCTACATTCATACCTTTACTGCACTTTCTTTATCCGGTAGCTGTGTCGATCGTTCTATTTCTTCCTGTCTATTACCTCCCCTTCATTATTGTTATATAACCTTCCGCTTGGTGGAATATAAAGCACCGCTTTAGAGAACGTAAAGCATAGCTTTAGGTAGTCTAAAGCAGTGCTTTATAAAAGTCTAAGTGTTTGTTTCAATTATAAGGAAGAAAAATATATGAGGCTTTCAAAAGTCTGTTTTTTACTTTTGCAATCAAGGAATAAGGGTGATTTTATGTATTTTACTTTTAAACGGTAAATTCCCATGTCTTAATATTATTAATGCGAATCAGTATTTGGTTCGCATTAATAATATTAAGACATGGGAATTTACCACTCTATGGCAAATTCTTCGTCATCAATCAGCGTATTGATATTGCGTTGCATGGTCATGCTTCCTTCAACTCTGTAATGCGCCGTGTATCCCTGAGTTTCCCATGGATCTACAAATGTATAATTAAGTTCTCTTATCGTAACGGTTCTGCGCATCAGGGCAGGCCGTGAGGCATCCATCATTTCAGAAATCTCATACGTTGCTTGCTTCTTCGATTCAAATTCAATGTTTGGATTTTCTGCCCTCAACTCTACCGTACCTTTCATTTTGTCATCCGGGTCCTGATTAAATGTCGCATAAATTTTGAATTTTCTACGGTCGGTTCTTTTTTCTTTTATAGCACCCGCATAGAAGAATATGGTATTTTCGTCAACCACGTATGCTTCACGAGTGTCAACTACAAGTGGTTTGTTGGTATCTTCGGGAAAAACATTCAAAGCCGTGGTTCCATAGTTTCCCGAGAAATCATTGAAAGGAGTTATCCATAGTAGAGCGTTGTTGAAATTTTTTCGTGGATGAGAGGTATAATTATAAGAAGGATCATCCTTTATGATAAGGGGCAAAACCCACTTCTCCGACAAATCAAGCCCGTTAAAATTAAAATTGATATCCATCAGAGCCTGACATTCTCCGGCCGGAATATGTATGTCATAATTCGGAATAGAATAAAAATTCTCGGGTAACTGTTTGTAGTACAAATCTTCCCGTTCATAGTAATGTTCATAGTTATAGATGTCGAGTGTATCGTTATCTATACCTACATGTACATCAATGTCTTTATTATTCATCGTGGAACCGGCCACTATAAGAGGAAGACGATAGGGAGAAGGTTGTCCCTTTCTATACTTCAAACGGATACGAGATACGGTAGATGTAGGAGCTTTGAACGAAACATAGTGTTCATATTGCTCATCTGAATAAAATTCGCTGCAAGAACTCAGCATTACAAGTAACGTAACCAAAAGCAAAGAGATATTTTTTTTCTTCATAATCGTTTTTTTTAATAGTAATTACTTTTCACTCTGCCAACCCGGGTTTTGAGTCAATCTCACATTTTTTTCCAACTCGGAGCGGTCGATAGGCCAAAAATAAGTTTTCTCGGCAAAACAGGTCAAAACATCAGAAACAGGAACCGGTTTATAGAACAAGTCGCGTTCTCCTTTTGTCATAAAAACATTACATCCGTACATAGGCAGAGATTCTTCATCTTTAGCGTCTTTCCAACGTCTCAAGTCAAAATAGCGTTGTCCCTCAGCCACAAGTTCAATCTGACGTTCGCGTTTGATCTTTTTACGAAACAGTTCCTTGTTGGCATACTCTTCTGGGCTAAAATCAGGTATTCCAGCGCGGATTCTTACAGGCTGCACTCCTTTCTTCAGTTCATCCACATCACGTGAAATGCTATGAGTGCCGGAGTTGTCCCAAGTCTCAATCTGGTATGAACCGTCAAGTTCATTCAATGCTTCGGCATACATCAACAAGATATCGGCATATCTTATCAGGGGATCTGCCTTCTTTGAGATATGAGAAAATTCACCATTTATGTTCTTGTCATCATTGGTGTCTGTTGGACGTACATACTTCATCAATCCTATGCCGGTTTGAAGCCAGTTTAGGCTATTGGACATACCTTCCGTCTCGCCCCGATAATACCAGCTTCTATAAGGACCTCTATCACTGCTCTGTGTTGCATTTGTCAACCACCAAGTTACTCCGTTGTATGCTACCGATGCATAGAATCGGGGTTCTCGATTGGCATATTGAAGCGATACATTTTCTTCTAGAGGTTTATAAAGTCCTTTGCTCACATCACTTGCGGTGACAAAGCCGGTAACTCTTTGTGAAGAACCGTCTCCGCGACCTATTTCAATATCTTTGCCCGGAATATCTTTACCATCTTTCATATAATAGGCATCACATTGTTTCTGCGTCACACAAGTTGTATTGTTTCCTTTGGCTTTACTGACCGGAAGTTGATAAAAGACCATATAGTTTACTCCATAACTGCCCTGATTGTTTCCTCGTGTAAATATCAATTCGGGATTTTCTACTGTTGACAGTTCACCATTAAAGACTGAACGGTATGATTCAAACGGGTCTATGTCTTTATATCCGTTGGGCCAGGATTTTGTTGAAAAATTGCCGTCGTCATATGGTGGCAGTGTAACTGGATACCCGTCAAACCCTTCAGTACGTTTATAGGCTACATACAAATTATAGGCTTTAAGGTCAATCACGTCTTTTGCCGCAGCAGCTGCCCTTGCCCATTTCTTTTCATCATAGGCAGCAGCAAGAAGTCGGTTGCCTTTGTCATCCACCAACTTTTCGGCATATCCATCGGTGTTACCGTTCATTAACGGACTGGCTGCATATAATAGTGCTTTAGCACGTACAGCCAAAGCAGCACCTCTTGTGGGACGTGACACAGACATCAGTTCGCGTTTCAAAGGAAGATCCTTTGCTGCTAAGGCCATTTCTGAAGCAATGTAATCGGCACACTCATCGTAAGTGTTGCGAGGTATTGAAAGAGCTTCATAACTGTCAGTGTAATCCTGGCCCTCTTCTGGTACAATGGGCACAGGACCATATTTCTGTAATAGTTTCCAGTAATAATAAGCACGCACAAAGCGGGCCTGAGCTTTATAGTCTGCCCGTTCCTCCGAGGTCAGTTCATTACACATATCCACATTCTGGATAAAGATAGCGGCTTGACGTATTCCCTGATAACTGTATTTCCATGTATACGGCCATTGCTCTTCACCATAAGTCACTTCTTTAAAGCTTTTGTAAATGGGATTATATATATCATCACTGAAATTAAACGGATTTGAGCCGGTGATACTAATATCGGCAAATTCGCTGTTTGTCAAGTAACTGTATGCATTGGCAAGCCATTGTTCCGTATAGGTTTCATCGGTAAAGACTTCTTCCAGTGACATTCTGTCCTTGGTATCGGTATTCACATCAAGATAATTACACGAAGCCATACTCAAGCCTGTTGCAATCAATAATATATTTCTTATAAGTTTCATATTCGTAAGTGTTTCTTTATAAACTAATATTCAGACCAAATGTAACAGATTTAGTAATGGGATAGAAGCTACCGTCGTTGCTTCTTGGTTCTGGATCCCACAATTTGAATTTAGAGAAAGTCAACAAGTTCGTTCCAGTAAAGAATAGTCTTATTTTACTAAAACGTATCTTGCTTACTATATTTTTGGGTAAAGTGTATCCTATTTCTACTGTCTTAAGACGAAGATAAGAACCGTTTCTCAACCAATGTGTGGAATACTGGTTGTTGTTCACATTATTTTCTCCTCCAAATTTAAGTCTCGGATATACGGCATTCGGATTTTCGGTTGCCGGGTCGCCCGAAATATCTCTTGAAATCCAGCGGCTTGAATTGACAACATCCGTAGATACATTTCCCCAAGTTCCGCGGCTGAAAGGATGCACCAATACACCGTTGATGAAGAAAGAAGATTTACCGGTTCCTTGGAAATGGACACTTGCGTCAAGCCCCTTCCAATTGGCAGAAATACCCATACCATAAACGAAACTCGGTCTGTTGGTGTTTCCTACAGCCACGCGGTCATTATTGTTTATCACTCCATCACCGTTCACATCCTTGTATTTGATATCTCCCGGTTCAACGCTTCCCCAAGTATTCTGTGTAGGACTGTTTCTTATGTCGTCCCAGTCCTTGAACAATCCGAGAGCAATCAATCCTCTTGACTGGCTTACACTGAAACCTGTTTCATACAAATAAGGATATAGCTTATGGCCTTCATCTTTTTCAAGAATTTCATTATCACTATAAGTAGCATTAGCTCTGATGGTAAGGCTCACGTTTCCGATGTTCTGATTGAATGAAAAGTTACCGTCCCAACCTCTGTTAATTACGCTTCCTACATTAGCATAAGGCTTGTCACCATCATAAAGTCCCACAGTAAGAGGCAATGAACCTCTTGACATGAAAATGCCGGTTCTTTTTTCATTGAAATAATCTACGGTAAGAGAAAAACGTTCGTTGAACAATACGAGGTCCAAACCAATATCATGCTTCTTGGCTATTTCCCAGCTTATACCGTTTGATGCCACACTTGTATAAGTAAGTCCGTTATAACTTTGGTTAAAGCCAAAATCGGCCCATTGATAGTTCTTGAAACTTCCGATAGTGTACATATAAGGGAAACGTACCGATACATTGTCATTACCTACTTTACCCCAGGAATAACGTACCTTAAACATATTCAGCCATTTGAAATTATTCTGTATAAACGGTTCTTCTGCTATATTCCATGCCATAGAGAAAGCTGGGAAAAAACCAAACTGATTACCTACAGCAAAGTTTTCGGATCCCGTATAACCGAAGTTGAAATTAACAAAGTAACGATATTTCCAGTTATAGGTGAAGCGTCCTGAGAATCCCTGATGACGAACGGGAACACTATTCTTCAAATCGTCACCCAGATTATAAGTACGTATTTTTGAATCCTGATTATACTTCAATACAGAACCTACATGATGATGTTTGTTGAAAACACGGTTATAATGCAACTCTGCCTCAAAGAATTCATGACGGTCGCCACTACCTCCTGCACTTTGTGTCATCTTTTGCTCCTCATTCAGTCGCTTGAAGACCAAATTACCTTCACTGTCTCTGAAACGTTCCGCTTTCCATCTTTCCGGCGCTTTCAACTTGTTTATATAATTAGAGTTGTTTGTGTCGTAGCCAAAACGTCCGATAAACTTCAATCCTTCGGTTATGAAATCGAGTTTCTGATTTAAGGTCACGTTGGTCTGTATTTGGTTAGTCCAGTTTTGTCTGTAACCAGTCTGTGTAGACGCAATCCAAGGATTGTCACGATAATTTTCGTTATATTCTGATGCCGGGAAATAACCGTTCGAATAAACTTTAGGAATGGACACCGGAGTCTGTCCCATAAGGCTGTTCCACACAAGCGACGAACCTCGTCCGGTATCATTTACCTTTTTCAACATTCCGGATATGCCGACATTTAATAAAGTAGATTTAGTAATGTCTATATCCGCATTCATTCGATAGTTCCATCTGCGGGCATTGGCATTGGTATTATATTGCTTTTCAATTTCTTTATCCGTTTTATACATACCTTCTTCTTCCACATAGCTGGCAGATACAAAATAACGTGTGTTTGTACTACCACCGGTGATGTTGAGTGAAGCCTTGTATGTCATGGCTCCTTTCTTCAAAATCTCATCCATCCAGTCTACGTTAGGCAGTAAATCAGGGTCGAGTCCGTTCTTCAATATATACAGTTCATCAGGCTGATAAACCGGTTCTTCGTTTCTTGTGATTCTTGCCTCATTTATCAAAGATGCGTAAGTGGGTCCATCTATAAATTCCGGTGTTATGGTTCTGGTATTATAAGAAGTTTCCGCCTTGGCAGATATGGTAATCTTACTGGGTTTACCATGTTTGGTAGTTATCAATACCACACCGTTTGCACCACGGGCACCATAAATGGCGGTTTCTGAAGCATCTTTCAATACTTGAAACGATTCAATATCTTCAATACTGATATCATCCATATCTCTTTCAAAACCATCGACAAGTACAAGGGCACTTGTTTTGGCACCAAAAGTAGAAATACCACGGATCCAGAATTCGGAAGTATTTTGGCCCGGTGCTCCACTGCTCTGCATGGATAATACACCGGGAACATTTCCTGCCAAGGCATTAACAAGATTTCCTGAAGGAGAAACATTCAGATGTGCTATATTAGCAGAAGAAACAGCTCCTGTAACGGTTATCTTTTTCTGTTCTCCTGTTCCGGTAATCACAACTTCATCCAATACACTAGATTTTGACTCTTGCATTATCACAGTCAGTGTTTTCTTATCTTTTATAAGTATCTCCTGACTCTCAAAACCAATGTATGAAACGATAAGACGTTGATATAACTCCACCTTTATCTTGAATTTTCCGTCAATATTGGTTATCACACCAAGTCCAGGCACATTCTTTACTACAATATTAGCACCTATAAGAGGATCTTTATTTGAATCGAGTACAATACCTGATACTTCTATTTCTTTTACGTCTGCATGATTTTGTGCCGTTGCCTGAAACATCAGCATAAACATACAAAAGAAAATAATAATAATGTTTTTCATTCGAGGTAACATTTTAATATTAAAAATTTATTCATCTTTCGCTATATTTCTAATTCTATAGTTTTCGATATCACCAATGTAAAATATCTTATTTACTTCATCGTAGTGTATTCCGAAAGGATAATTAAAGCGCGCCTCTTGCCTTAAATCACCATCTACATAACCATTAGGGTTATTGTTAACCCCCTGACTGCCACGACCGGCGTATGTGTGTACAAATCCTTCGGGAGTTACATAACGAATACAGTGTATCGAAGAGTCTGTGAAATAAAAATCGTAAATATCATCTTTGCCCTCTTTTATATATTGCTCGTTTTTTATGAATACGCCTTGTGCCGGATTACCTAACTTGGCATTTGTTCCTTGACCGTCAAGCCATCCTTCCTGTTTTTGTTGACCACATAATATACTGGCGGTTAAAAGCGTCTTGTTCTTCCAGTCATAGGGTATTTTCAATATTGTCTTCCATTGGGAGAATGAGATATAAGCGTAATTGCCCGACGGATGCATAAAGATAAAAAACATCGGTTCGCCATCTCCTAAGGCATATAAAACCTTTTCTTCTTTTGTTTGCATATCAAAACGGATAAGTTCTCCGGTCTTTCTCTTTACATAATATAACTCCCCGTTGGGATGTACCGCAACAGAAACGATTTTTCTTCCGATAACAAGAGGTTGTGGTTTCTTAAAACCGTTTGCTCTGGTAGTATAAGAAATACCTATGGCATTTTCAGTATCCTGCTGATTTGTAATCAACATAGTGTCACCGCTTAAAGTGAAATCTATGGTACGAATACTTTCCCAGTTACCCTGTCCTTTGGTCAATAATGTTGAGACTTCCTTCTTTTTTAAATCCAGTACTCTGATACTTGTCCCGCCATACCTGTTTCCATCGACCACATAAAGTACGTTTGGGTCTTTCGGGTCAACAGTCATATATCCCGGACCAGAAAAGCCGGCCTCTTTAAATGAACCATCCTGAACCTTTACTTTACCGGTTTCATCCACATAGCCGGCTACGGTTCCGACAATCGTTTTGGAAACATAATTGAATTTCTCTGCCGCAGTAATGGGGTCTTGCCCTTTTATGCTTACTTCAATAGTTCCTTCTGAGGCTTTGAAAGGAACCATACAATATATAATATTTCCATTACTACCTATAACCTTGGCTGGTAAACCGCCGATTTTTACCTTTATATCATCTGTATTACTTCCAAAGTTATTTCCTTGGATATACAATCTTGTGCGAGCTCCTCCTTCCGTAGGTTCAAAACCTGTAATTTGAACCGGTTTTGAAGGATCGTGAATTGTACTAGTTGTAGTAGTTTCATCTTTACAACCAATAATCAATAAAGAAATTAGGAAAAAAATTAATGTATTTCTCATAAAGTTTAAATATTACATGAGTTCGTGATAATTTCAAAATAGAATAAGCCGATTTTTCAGGTTAAAAGGTCTGATTTCGGATAATGCGCTCGAATCTCTGATTCTGACCGAAAACATGCAACAGGATATTGCAAATGCTGTAAAAGATTTTTTCTTACTTAAAATAAATGTTTTCTGTTTCATATAACTTGAATTTAAGATTAAATATTAAATAATGGAATGAAAGTTTTTTCTCTGTTTTATATATTACTTCAATACTCAACTTTATAGTCTTTTCTGCTTGGTTTACCGCTCCAGATCTTGCAAGAAGTCCATTCTTCAAAACTATTTGTCCAAAAGTAATCATCTGCCGGAAGTCCCAGTGCTAAAAAACCAAGTGTTGCCATATACAAACTACCGGTAGTAGTATAATAATCAGCCAATTCAGGTTGATGACCATTAAATCCCAGTACCAACCAGCCGTTTTTGTCGAAATTCTGATTACCGTCGTACATATTCACAAATACGGCAGTGAGCGCACAACGTACTTGTGCAGGATGTATATAAGAAGGCAGTATTTTCATCAATGCTACTTGTGATAAGCTTTGAAATGCCCCTGTACGATAAGTAGCCGAACGTCCAAAAGCCGGAAAAACTCCGTCAGGCATTATCATACGCTCAGAAAAATCAGAATGGCGTATCATCCTTTTAACAGCTGTATTATATTGCCTTTCCGAGACTATTTTTTTTTCCTTTAATACCTGATAAATGTCTACCAGCATGGGATGAATAACATAATCATTATAATAATCCATAGAGAAACTTGGTCCGTCACTATACCAGCCGTCACCCACATACCATTCTTCTATTTTTTTACAAGCTAAGAATACTTTAGCTTGATCAACTTGTTCACCGACTTTCAACAAAAAAGTTTCTATGATAGCCGCAAATAACAAATGATTATTATACACGGGTTTATTTCTACGGAGTGACTTAAATGCGGTCACATATCTTTGTTTGGTGAGCGTATCCAGTGGCTCCCATAAAGCCTTGGGGGCACGTAGAAAAGCTTGTGCTAAATAAGCTGCATCTACAGTGGGCTGATAATTGCGGGTAAAGTTCAGACAATCGGGAGATTCGGGAGAAACACCATTTTTCAGTCCTTTAAGTACTGAAGTTCTAAAACTTTTCCTTAGTTTACACTCTTCTGTATTGTCATCAGGTAAAGCCAACCAAGGAGCAATGCCGGCAAGTGTTCTTCCTACAGCCTCTAAGTAGGTAACGTCACGTGGATTACCATAGAAATTTTTTCCGGTCTCTACGGGCATGTTGGCCTCCAATGTTCCCTTGGCTAAATTGTCAATAACCGGTGAGGCTATACGACACAAATACTTTACCCATAACTCGCGGTCTTGCGCACCTGTACGCTTTGAAGCTACCATAGAGCTGAAGGAACAAATGCAAAATAGTATAAAAAGAATTTTACGCTTCATAATTATAATATCGGTTTATTGTTTATCATTCGATTGTAACGTAAAAGAGCCTCTAAAAAATAATAGTCCGCATAAATTAATGGCACGTCTACTTCTGAACCGTGAGGAATAGCTCCTGTGCTGTGTTTTAAAATAAAGTTTCCGTTTTTACCTTCTTCTGCACGATATTCAGGACTCGATAATGAGGTGAGTATTTGTAGTGCTGTCTCTGTATAAATTTTCTTCTTGTCATCCTTTACATAAGAGGATAATTCTAACAAAGCAGAAGCGGTAACAGAAGCAGCGGAGGCGTCACGATAGTTTTGTATGTATTTATTGGTCTTAGAGAACTTGCCAGGGATAAACCCCGGTCTATGCGTATCAAAATCCCACCAAGGAATTTTATCAGACGGAAGATTCGGGTGATTGATGTAATAATCCGCCATACGCTGGGCTGTTTTCAAGAAACGCGGATCCTTTGTTTCACGATAACATAATGTAAAGCCATATATTCCCCAACCTTGTCCGCGAGACCACGTAGACTCGTTGGAGTATCCCTGTGATGTTTCGCCTTTAATGAAATTCCCGGTCTCAGGGTCATAGCATGCCAGATGATAACTGCTACCGTCTTTTCTTATCTGATATTTCATGGTCTTTTCCGCATGCGATATCGCTATGTTTCTGAATGAAGGGTCACCGGTTGCTTTTGAAGCCCAGAACAGCAATTCCAAGTTCATCATATTATCTATGATAACGGGATATTTAAAAACGTGTTTGTTTTCCCATGAACGCCATGAGTCCCAGGACTTGATTGTACCTACTTGAGGATTAAAGCGTGTAGCCAAAGAGTATGCGGATTGTATAAGTATATCCTTGTATTTTTCATTCTGCGTAAGGCGATAAGCATTACCGAAGCTACAATACATCATGAAACCTATATCATGATTACCTTTGAATGTTTTAACTGGTTCAAGCTTTTCTGTCCATTTCTTGGCAAAGCTTTCAAAAGCTTTATCACCTGTATATTCGTTTATATACCATAATATTCCAGGAAAGAATCCGGAGGTCCACCAATAGATGCTCCGACATGAAGTATTTCCTTTACCGTTTATGGAGTGCGGCATTTTAGCTTCTCCTTGCGGTATATTTTCAAGCATGTGTACCATTTGCCTTTTGGCAAAATCAAAGTTATCACTTACTAATTTGTTTCCGTTATTCTGTGCCAAGGCATTACTTGAACATACTAAAACTGTGATAGCCCCCAATAATAGCAGCTTATTTGTTTTAAATAAGGAAAAATGTCTCTGTACTTTATTCTTCATAATTTGGTAAATATAGATTTAGTTATAATGGCTAAAACGATTCTTTGCGAAGGCAAAAATAGAAATAGCGTTTTCTATAACTGTACCAAAATGTCCGAACAAAGTATCCAAAAAATATGAGTGCCTATTTTAACGTTCTATGAATTAGAACGTTTTAGACTATCCCTGGTCTTGTTTCCTATATTGTAGCGGAGAAATTCCAAAATGATTCTTAAAGCATTTACAAAAATAGCGTCCTGAACTAAAGCCCAAATATGCAGCAATATCATCCATGCGAAGTGTCGGGTTCTTTATCAGTAATGCAGTAGCTTTATTAAGTCTACATTCCAAAATGAAATTGGCAGGGGGTGTACCTGTAATGTCTTTTATCTTTTCAAAAAAAGCACTACGTCCCATACATACCTCTGATGCAAGTTGCTCTATATTAAAATCAGGATTCTCGATATTTTTCTCTACTATCTCTTTTATTTTATCAAGTAGTTTTTTGTCACTTTCATTTTGAACCACTCCTGGAACATTTGTAGACTGGCTGTTATCAATATTTGTATGATGAAGCAACTCTCTATTACGGAGTATGTTATTAATTTTAATCAGAAGAATTTTAGCATTAAAAGATTTGGTAATATAATCATCTGCCCCCGACATTAATCCCTCCACTTGTTGTTCGGGAGATATTCTTGCGGTTAGCAGAACTACCGGAATGTGACATGTGTGTATATTATTCTTTATTCTTCTACACATTTCATTTCCACTTATACCGGGCATCATTACATCGCTTAATACAATATCCGGTTGTTCCTTTATTGTAATTCTCAAGCCATCGTCCCCATTTGTTGCTTTGTATACCTGATAAAGTGGAGAAAATATCTCCGCAAGCAAATTCAGGAGTTCTACATTATCTTCAACAATAAGTATTCGTCTGACATCGGCTTCATCAGGATCATTTTTATGATAGACTATCTTATTATTCTCTTTTAGTGTTTTCATAAAATCACTGTCCGGTATTGAATTCTGCACAATAGACTTACTTTCTTTTATATCATGCTGTATGTCTACAAGCGGGTCATTTATAAAATGTTCATTACCGGTTTTCAGCATGACGCTGAATATGCTGCCATAGCCGGGTTTGCTTTCCACTGTAATTTTACCATGATGCAAATTGATAATCTCCTTACATAAAGCTAGTCCTATGCCTGAACTGAATGTGTAGAATTTACCTTTAGATTGATAATAACGTTCAAATATCCTATCAATCTCTCCTGCTTCGATTCCTATGCCATTATCTATTAATCGTATGATAAACATTTCATTGTTTTTAATCAAAGAAAGTTCAACGCTTCCATTGTCGTTGGTAAACTTTAAGGCATTAGAAATCAGATTCGAGAACACTTTTCTTAATTGTACACTGTCAAACCAGCAAAACGCCGATTCGCAGCTTGTTGTAAACAGGTATTTGATGTTATGTGCTTCTGCCTGTTCTTTAAATGACAAATACACTTCATCTAAGAAAGGAATAAGATTTTTTTCTTGAACAGATAAACGCATTTGTTTTTGATCTAGCTTATGAAAATCAAGTAATTCGCTAATCTGGTTCCGCATATCAGATGCATGTTTGTGTAATTTTAATATTTTATCATAAACAGGTTTGGAAATATCCTTGCTGTTACTCAAGAGTAGTTCAATCTGAGTAGTTATTAAAGTAAGCGGAGTACGAAGTTCATGGCTTACATTTGTAAAAAAGTCAAGTTTGAACCGATTGATTTTCTCTATATTTTCTTTTTCTCTTTTTTCATTATCCAATAAGAGTTTAAATTTGAAAGATGTTATCTTTTCCTTTGCTATAATGAATAGTATTGATAAAACTATTATAAAATAAATCAACCATGCCCACCAAGTGTTCCACCAAGGTAATTTTACAACAATATCGAGACTTATTCCTTCGTCCTGTTCATTACCATAAATATTGTTTTCTCTGATATGCAACGTATAATTGCCAGGAGGAATATTGGTATAGGTGATATGATGTCCATTAGTTTTTATCCATTTTTTATCCAATCCGTCTAATTTATATTCATAAAATGTCGGAAATATAGAATAATAAAAATCGTTGTCCGAGAAAGTAAATTCCAGATTGTTCTGATTGTGTTTCAATACAATTTTATCTGTATATGAAATAATACGCTTCAGAATTTTGTTACTGTCATTGGGTAACATTAATGCGTTATTTACAAATAATTTTGAAAGATACAAGGACTTTTTGTTAGCTGAATTCTTTAAATTATCCACAGAAAATGCAGCCAACCCCTCCAAACTGCCCGCATATATATCCTTATTTTCGGAAACGTAAAGTCCGTTATCTACACCAAACGATGAAACTGGCAGTTTTTTCCCCGATATAGAATATTTCACTCTCTTTTCTTTTGTATCGAAAAAAGAAAGTCCGTTACTACACATAATTACCATAAATCTTTCATCGAGAGAAATACAATTAAAGCAATAATCATCCAATATTAGGGAATTCTTGGAATTATATATTTGAAAAGTATCTTCTTTAGCATTATATCCTAACATTCCACCACCTTCCGTACCTACATAAATCTCACCGTTACTTGTTTCACATATACATAAGAGTACATTGTGCTTTATGCCAAAATCACTCGATTGGTATCGTTTCATTGAATCTGGCACACCTATTTTCATACAAACTATATTTTTATTATATATCGCCCATATCTGGTCTGATTGATCGATAACAAACGCAAGTACTCCCTTAATACATAATAGCGGGGTAACTTCGTTGGTTTTTTCGTTAAACACATAAATACCATCACTTGAAGAGAATACAATTTTATCGCCATACATATATACATGTGTCACAGTGTGATGTAACATTCTATCCTTTGGAGACTTAAAACACTTGGTGAATTTTCCGGAAGGTATGTCATAAGCTATCAATCCCGATAAATAGGTACCAATATATAATTTATCCTTATTCTTATCATAACAGATAGATTTCATATTATCTGCTACAAGACCGGAGTCTTTCGTACTGAGGTGACGGAATATTTCAGTCTTATGATTCATATAATTAAGTCCTCCGCCATCTGTACATATCCACAAATCATCCCGTTTGTCTTTTACAATTCCACTGACAAATGGAAAATTGAGACAATCAGAGCGTTCCTTGTTTGCGGGATAGTATTTAAAAATTCTACTCTCTGGGGAAAAGACACTGACCCCTCCATAATAAGTGCCGACCCATAATCCTCCCTCCTTGTCCAAATAGAGGGCGAATATGGATGAATGTTTCATGTCACCGGAAAAACCTCCTGAGGCATAGGACTCTATATTACCGGTTGAGATAGAGTATTTGTTCAGTCCTTCACGAGTTCCGATCCATAAATTACCGGACTGGTCTTCGGTTACCACCCTTACGTCATTGCTGCAAAGACTATTCGCTGTTCCGGGATTATTGACAATATGGTTTACACAAATATCATTGTCAAACTGATACAGCCCGTTTGAACGAGTTGCCATCCAAATAGAACCATCTTTACTTTCATAAAGCATTTCGATGGAAGGTATGTCCAATATACATTTCCATAATCCATTTTTATATTCTTTGTAACATCCTTTTGACGTGACGATATACCATTCACTACTTCTATTGCAAAATATAGAACTTATTCTTCCTGAAGAGATTTCTATTTTTTTGAAGAAATCCCAACGATTATCGCCTTCATTCCATTCCAAAATTGAATCTTTAGCAGCTATATAAATTTTGCCACCAATAGAATTAACAGCGTTTATATCTCTTTCTCTGATACACTGAAAACGGTCTTCAGTCAATTTATAACAAACCAAAGAATTGTCAGCACGCAAAAATATATTGTGATTTGAATCTTCAACGATTCGATAAATTGTATTATTTTTAATATAGTTGTCAAAACGTTCTTCACCTCCTTTCAAGGTTATCATTTCATTTCCGTCATAGATACTCAAACCTTGCAATGTTCCGAACCACATCCTTCCCAATTCATCCTGATGAATACTTAGTATTGAAGGTTGCGAGAGTCCGTCTTTTACTCCTATATTTTTAAAATAATATCCGTATAAAGGAAAATGTATGAAGTTTATGCACAAAAACAAAATAATACGGATAAGACTTTTTTCATATAAGCCGGATTTCTGTTTCTTCATGATTGATTAGACTTTATGAGGTTCACGCAATTAAATAAATTGCGTATACAAATATCCTATTTAATTTAGAAATATCAAAAAAATATATGTCTTTTGAGGATATAGGAATAGATTTTCATTTATTTATTGTCTGCGTTAGCCTGTATACTTTCCCGTTTTCATCTATACCCTCAATAATAATGTCCTCCGGTGCGGTGCTGTCTGGAGTGTAATATTCTATTATTGCATTTCCTTCTTCATCCAATTGCAGTGCCGGATTCCAATAGATAGTACTCCTTAAATCTGAATGCCGGGCATCTTTCTTTTCGGGAGTATCATAGGTTGGGTGATAAAATTCCACCGAGTCACTGTACCCGAGTGGAGAGTAAGTGATGATTCCTTGTGCCGGTCTGGCCGGAAGATCTCTTCCGTCTTTTAATGTGATAACAATGGCACCGGCAGCACCACGGGAACCTAATATTGCCGCATCTGCTCCGCGGAGCAGACTTAAACTGGACATATCACTGGCTTGCAGGGTGGTCAGGATCTCATTGTCATCCTCGTACACTACATCGTCAATCACGATAACAGGCTGTTGCGGATTGTTGCGTATATGTATTTCGTTTCCATTCATTACGCTAACTCCCGGCAGTCTCATTACTGCATCAAAGGCTGTATGTGCACCGTATTTTTCCAGTTGCTCTCCTTCGACAGTATAGGTGTTGATTCCTCCTGTATAAATACTTGTTGAACTGGGCTTTTTCCGGTTTCCTGTAATCAGTACTTCTTTCAGATTGTAGACTCTCATGCCGCCTTCCATGTAATATTGGTCGCGGGTATTGAGCAAATAGTCTTCCATAAAGGTTGCTGCTCCGTCACGGAAAGGGGATTTATGGAAGGCAACCGGATACTCAGGTTTTTCTATTTCAATATCAACTCCGGCAAAACCTCTCTTTGTACGTGCTTGTATGAGGAAAGTGGTACTGTCTCTGAATGAGGTATTGACTATAAATTCTCCTTTCTCGTCTGTGGTTGTTGTGGCGATAATGTTTTGTTTAGGAGCTAATAATACGATAGGTCCTTTTTTTACATTCCCTCCGAAGAAACCTTTAATACGCCCACTGATAGTCTGTCCTTTCTCAATATAATTACTGAAGTTCAATGAGGGAGCACGCAGTACATTATCAAATTTGTATCTGCGCCAGCCATGTGTCATCATCAAGAAATCTAACGAGCGTAGGGTTCGTGCATCTTGGCGGAGAAAATAGAACCCTGGGTCTTCCACATATCCTTTCAGATCGGAAGTCAACAGTAGGTTTGATACAATGTTGTCAGCGAGAGAATCCGGTTGGATACTTTTCCGGTTGGTAATGCTGACGGAGAAACTACCGTTTACAGGATTTCCCTTGTCGTCTTTTATTGAAATCTTTAATGATACTTTTTCTCTTTTTTCGTATGTCGGTCGGTCCGGAGTTATTTGCCATTGGGGAGTTTTGCGGTCGGGAACAAAGACTAGCCGTTCGCTGAGCGCATTCCCTTGCTGGTCGATTAACATGAAATGAGTGATCCCTTCTGTAAACAGGCTGTCATTCATTTTTCCGAAAGTCCTTGTCGGATTAATAGGTTGAAGTATGGAAAGTTTTCCACGGGTGTGAGCAATGAGAAATAGCTTTTGAGGCCATTCTGTTGCCTCTGTTTTCTGAATCTCATAACGTATTTCCTGTTTATAGTGACTTATGGAAAGTGTGATTCCCTTTTGTTCGATAGCCGGGAGGTCAAATCGTTTGGTAACTCCATCGCTGGACGTAGCCATTACGTAATAGGAACTGCCGTTGGAAGGGTTTAATGTGAAAATCCCCATTCCTTTGTGCTCGGAATGAAAAGATGTCAGTGTATCTCCTTGGGAATCCAGTAAGAAACCTTCTATTTCTTTGGAGAATCCGTCTGCTCCCTGAGCTTTGAACGCTATGTTCTGGTGCTGAACAGCAAGTAGTGCGCCTCCTTCCGGGAAAAAAGTGACGTCAAAGTCATTTGTAAATGCCGGCAAATAAAAAGTCTTTTTATAGATGTATTGCGGGTCGTCAAATTCCACTTCAATGCTGCGGGCAGCAGTTGGCTTCAAATCCGGTAAGGAAATGGAAATCAGTCCGTTTTCATCTGTCTTTTTTCTCCCTTTATCTTTTATTTTTCCGTTTACGATAAACCGATACCGGATTGCTGTGTTCTTAAAAACCTCTTGGGTATTGCTGGTAAACTTGACTTTTGCTGTATAATGGGTATCGTCCTCTTGTTGATATTCGATGTTTGAAAGGATGGTGTTATCTATGGAGTTTCCGATTTTCAGATTACGTGAATAGAAGAATTCCGGTCCTTCATTCAACATCCAGTTACTGTATCCTCGCAGGTAGTAATCACCGGCGGGGAGGGTAGGAGGCAGGGTAAAAGCATTGTGGAAACCTAAAGAGTCTCTACGGATTTTTTTTCGTTCTACGATCGAGTCGGAACGATTGATTAATTCTGTAATGATAAAGTTACTCTGGCTATCATCTTGGTGGGTAATGGCATTTATCAGGTAGCCTTTGAACCAGATTTTCTCTCCGGCACCGTAAAATGGTTTGTCCAGGTGGAGATAAACCTTCTCATGGGGTATTTTCTCTAACAGGCTAAAATTGGCAATAACCGTATCTTGCATACTTTGTGCTGATAGCATTGAAGTTGATAATAACATTCCTGTTATCAGAGCTATTTGACATATTTGTGTCAGTAAGGTAGTTTTGCTTTTCATACGATATATAATGTTAGAGTGTTAACTTTTGTGCATCCAGATAGAAAGTACTTTTCGTTTGACTGCGAGTATATTAATGATTGATACGATAAGGAACAGAAGAATACCCATGCCGATAGCTGCCCATAGTGAACCTGTTTCCAATTGGGGGAATAGCAGGCGGATACTTTCTATGTAATAGCTACGCAGCCAGGTTACTAATCCGATAGATAGCAGTAATACAACGATGTTCAACCCTACTGTGAGTATCTGATAAGGCAATGCTACTCTATTGGGGCTGTATCCTATTAATAAAAGACTTTCCAGCTTGGTCGTATTTTTTTGTAGTAGTAAGAAGATGCTTAACATCAGGATATAGAATGAAAGGATACTGATAAATAGGCCGACTCCCAGCACAATACCTACAATCAGGCGAAGGAAATAGGTAGTCTTGCCTGCATCCAACTTTCCGTCTTCCGTTTCATATCCTTTCTTTTGAAAATAACCGGCAATGGAGGAATCCGCAGGATTGCTGACTTCAATAATCAGTCGTGCCGGTTGTGCTTCCGCATTCGGGGCAAAGTTCTTGTTGGCCCATTCCATAAAAGACTGGGGGACCAAAATGGTGTTCAGTCGATTGGAGAAACCGACGATATTTCCTTTATACTGCTCTACCCGACCATTTCCGCGCATCATGATGTCCATTTGGATCAGACTCATTAAGCCTTCCGATAGCTTGGGCAGGCTACGGCTTTGGGCAAAGCCGAAGTTATAAAGATTCAGGTAATTGCGGGGAATAATGATAGGAATGGTGTGTGTGGCTTCATCAAAGTGCCATTTATCGAGTTTAATATCAACAAATTCATCGGGAACCGATTCGAAAAACATATCGGTGGAAAGATGAATACCAGTTTCCTGCATACCCAGTCCCGCCGAAACTTTGAATTGGGAGGGGGTAAAAGCTCCGATTGTCTTGGTAAACGATTGTTTCTTCAGGTCGGCGATGTCTTCGGCAGAGAATGTGTTGTTTTTTCCTGCAAAAGAGCCGAGCGTGCTAATCTTCTTTGTGGCTATGATGAAATCTTTCTTCATAAAGCTGTCTCCTTCGGTGAATACCGGAATGATATCTTTATAAAACTGTACACTAAGCAATACAATCATCATACCGAATAGATTGGCTAAAAAGAAACCGGCTAACTGGCCGATACTGATATGTTGGCGGAGAAGTTTCCAGACAAGGGCTGACATTTTATTTATGATTTACAAATTATAATTTACAATAACTCATTACTCGCCACTTATCATAGCTGGAGTATGCGTTGATAAGGCAACTCAATATGTTTTCCTATGGAAGTGGCGATTACTCCGGCTTGTTGCTTTTCAGCTTCGCCAATAATAAGTTCTCCCATGATGCGGCTGTTGTCATCATCCAGATGACTGATAGGTTCATCCAGAAAAAGGAAATCGAAAGGCTGGCAGAGTGCTCGGATAAAGGCAACCCGTTGTTGCTGCCCGAACGAGAGTTTACCGGCCTTTACATTCAGCTTGTCCGAAAGTCCCAGTTTCTCGAAGAAGGCTAGGATTTCTTTCTTCTTTTTGTATCCGGTAAGATTATTTTTCAGTTGTACATTTTCAAGAGCAGTCAGCTCGGTGAAGATACGTAAATCTTGAAAAAGCATACTCAGTGAATGCTTTCTCAGGTCTACCCATTGCTTCACAGAATATGCTTTGATATTAGTCTCATCGAAATTGATAATCCCCTGATAGTCGTTGCGATAGCCATAAATATAGCTGCACAATGAAGATTTTCCGGTGCCGGAAGCCGCTTCTATCAGACACATTTCCCCTTTCCGGAAGATAAGATCCTGATGCCATATATCCGAAGTCACCGAATTACGGTCAGCAAACACTTGGGGAAGTGTTTGCTGTAAATGAATGCTATTCATGCCGTTTGTTTACGAATTACATACCGGTAAATTGTTTGCCGAAGTCAACGATTAATTTGAGCGCATTGACGTCTTTATCTTTCAGGCAAAGGTCGATTTCGCTTGTTTCTCCTTCTGAACTAACGGACAGATAGGAAACTTTTGATAACATCTCAGAACCGGTCCGGAACTTTTCACCACCAAATCCGATCAGCATTTTAACAACGGGAAGTTCAAGTATAGCTTCTGCGTTGATAGCCATGAATACGGTTTTTCCCTTCATTTCCGATGCATACGGAGCGTCTTTGATAGACTTGTCTGCCACTTTTTCTATATTTTTGTAGAGTAACTCGTCATTGGTGGCATACATTTGTTTGTCTTTGATACCAAAGAATACGTTCATTCCTTTACTCTTATAGACATATTCGTTTTTGCCCAGTTCCAGAATATCTTCTCCTTTTTTCAGTCCCAATACCTGCTTGTTCTTATAAAGGGCTTCGAGTGCATTGCCGTTTTTTACGTCTGCATACACTATAAAGGTAGGAGCGCTGTTCATGGTTACGTTGATTAACCCTGCGGAGATATCACCGTTGAAGGAACTGAACAATTCTTTAACTTCATCTGCTTTGGAGATAGATACTGTGTTACGGAATTCCTTATTTTCACTTAGGAGATTATAAAGACCTTCTCCTTTTATACCCAGATTGACAAACATCAGGGTAGAAGCCGGGAAGTATTTTACGAACGTATTGTTTGCTTTTCCAAATGCTTCCAACTGTTTTTTCATCAAAGCTTTTACAGCCTCGTTCTCCGTGTAATTTTCTGTTTTCAAGGCAATTCTTCCTTTTTCAAAGTTTAATCCGGCTATTATGGTTATGTCTTCTGCTTTCACTTCAGCGGGAAGTCCCATACTGACTTGCTCTTGATAAGGTGCAGGAATAGCTGCCATGGAAGCGAAGAAATTGATGTCACTTTTTTGTTTTTCCATTTTCTGGAAAGCGCCGGATTTCGCAATGCTGTTATCTGCGGTTTGTTTCAACAGATTGGTGATGCCTTCTTTGGCTTTTTCTATTTGAGATGTTCCTTTTACGGAAATGAGCATTACGGCAGAATTGTTGAAAGCGACTAAACCTCCGTTCATGGTTGTAAAGCTATATCCAGCTGCTTCGTTGATTGGTTGGCAGATTTGCTCTTTTACCATTATTTCCAAGGAAGCGTGCAGGTCATCTTCGCTTTTGATTTTCGCAACTGCGGTAGAGTATGGAAAAGAGGGCGAAGTAAATACGTAGACAGGAGCTTCTACGTCAATTCCCGATTCACTGGGGTTATTCATCACTTTTTCTAATTGTTGGAAAGTGGCAGCGTTCATTCCACTTTTTAGTGCTTCCAATACTTTTTGCTTGGCAGCTTCATTCTCTTTATCATTCAATCCGGCCTTACTAGCCAAGGATTTTAGATTTATAGAGGTAACAACCGTAGCATCAGCCGGTATTATATTGGTATATTCCACTGTTTTGGAACATGCTGCCAGGAAAACAATCAGTACTGCAAGTACCGAGAGTCGTGAAATCATTTTCTTTGCCATACTCATATTTTTTAATGGTGTATAAATTTCAATTTAACTGTTCTTTTATTGTTGATTTAGCAGATTCAACGTGTGGCAAGCCACCAATGCCGCTGTTTCTGTCCGAAGTCGTGATTTACCCAGGCTGATCGGCGTGAATCCCCGTTCAATAGCTTTTTCTACTTCGCCCTCACTGAAATCTCCTTCCGGGCCGATCAGCACCAAGGCGTCTTCTCCGGCTTTTAGTACGTCCTTCAGCAGAGGTTTCTCACCTTCGTAGCAGTGAGCGATAAACTTCTGTCCCTTAAACTCCTGATTGATGAATTTATTGAAATCTGTCATCTCATTCAGTTTCGGCAGACGGGCTTTGAGTGATTGTTTGATTGCCGAGATAAGAATCTTTTCGATCCGTTCGTTCTTGATAACTTTACGTTCCGAGAACCGGCAGTTGAGAAATGTCAGTTCGTCGAATCCTATTTCAGTGGCTTTCTCGGCAAACCATTCATTACGGTCCATATTTTTAGTTGGTGCCATGGCGATGTGCAGGTGGCACGGCCATAGTGGTTTTTGGAAAATTGTCTCTTTGATAGCTACCAGACAACGTTTGTTGGTTGCTGCCGTAATTTCTGCCTTGTAGAAACTACCCTTTCCATCGGTAAGGGTGATTTCGTCTCCGATACTTAACCGCAAGACACGGGTACAGTGCTGTGCTTCTTCTTCCGGAAGCTCATTGGTTTTCTGTATATCGGGAGTATAAAAAACGTGCATATAGTAATTATTGATTTTTATTTCTTTGATTGATCTGGTCGCGTATTTTAGCGGCCAATTCATAGTTCTCGTCTTTAATGGCCTGCTCCAATGCTTGTTCAAGTGTTTTGGAAGTGGCACTGCGCGACGACGATTCATGTTCTTCTTCCATAGATTCCTTGTCACCAACTGTTTCTTCAGAACGGTTCCTTTCTTCATCCGGTATGCGCAGGCATTCCCGGTCGAGGATAGATTCATAAATCAGAATCGGGCAGTCGGCACGTACCGCCAATGCAATGGCGTCCGATGTACGTGCGTCAATACGTATAATATCTTCGTCTCTTTTCAGGTAAACATAAGAGTAGAAAATACCGTCTTTAGCTTTGTAAATCAGCACACGTATCAGGCTTACCCCCAATACGGTAAGGCTTGTGGTGAATAAATCGTGTGTTAACGGACGTGGAGTTTTAATTCCTTTCAGATACAACGCGGTAGCCTGGGCTTCGGCAGGACCGATGATGATAGGCAGTTGCCGTTCACCGTCCACTTCACCCAATAGCATTGCGAATGCACCTACCTGCGCTTGGCTATTTGTGATATTTAAAACTTGTAATTCTACCTTTTTATCCATTGTTTTTTACTTAATTTGTTTTACTCTCCCGTCGGTGCTTATACTTGAATACCAAGGCAAACAGAATTCCGATAACCAACGCATACGCAGCAAAAATCAGCCAGATATCCGTCCATTCCCGACTCACCAATTTGCCGTCGGCATATACCGAGAAAGCATCTACCACAGCTCCGCTGGCATATCCTCCGATGATAGCTCCCAGACCGTTAGTCATCATAAAGAACAACCCTTGAGCACTGGCACGAATGGAGGAATTAGTCTCTTGTTCAACAAACAAGGAACCGGAAATGTTGAAGAAATCAAACGCCATGCCATAAACAATCATGGAAAGAATCAACATCCACAATCCGCCTCCCGGATCTCCGAAGCCGAACAAACCGAACCGGAATACCCATGCAAACATACTGATTAACATCACTTGCTTGATGCCGAAATGCTTCAGGAAAAACGGTATAGCAAGAATAAACAGTGTCTCGGACATCTGTGATATGGATAGCAGGATAACCGAATGTTTCACCCCGAAAGAATCTGCAAACTCCGGAATACCGGCAAAACTGCCTAGAAACAGGTCACCGTATGTATTGGTTATCTGTAAAGCCGCCCCCAAAAGCATGGAGAAAAGGAAGAAAATTGCCATTTTCTTTCTTTTAAATAACACCAATGCATCCAGCCCGAAAGCCGAAAGCAGTGATTTGTTTTCTGTTTTGGCGGGTTTACAAGCCGGAAGGGTGAAAGAATAAACTCCCAGTAACAGTGCGGATATGGCACCGACATAAAGTTGGGCGCTTGAGTTTTTGAATCCGGTAAGGTCTACCGCCCACATGGCACAGATAAAACCGATCGTTCCCCATACGCGGATAGGGGGGAAATCTTTGATTAAATCACATTTATATTGCTCCAATGCATTGTATGAAACGGTATTGGCTAATGACAAAGTAGGCATATATACCAATAGATTGAGTAACATGGCCCAATACATCTGGTCGTATCCCGTAGCGGTGGAAGCGTAGAAAAGACAGGCTGCACCTACAATGTGGCAAAGTCCGTATAAACGCTCTGCATTAAACCATTTATCGGCAATGATACCGATAATGCCGGGCATCACCAAAGAGGCAATTCCCATAGTGGCGAAAATGGCTCCGATTTGTCCTCCTTCGAAATGGAGTTCTCTGCCCATATAGCCACCTAGTGAAATTAACCATGACCCCCAGACAAAAAATTGCAGGAAGTTCATAATAATCAAACGAACTTTTATGCTCATGACTTTTTAAATTTGTGTTTCTCTTTTGCTAATAATAGATGCAAATATAATATTTTCGTTGATTGGGTGAGCAAGTTAATTGATAAAAAGGCGATAAAAAAGGCATAAATGCAAAGAAGGAAGAATATCTATGATAAAAAATAAGAATGGAAAGGGTATATAAAAAAAGAAGGCTATCTATCCCAGACAGCCAATCTTTGTTAACCTTAAATCTAATACCATGAAAAACACAGTGCAAAGATAAGTGGTTTATGTTATACAACATAATGTTTCATTGAGAAACTGCACATTGTTAACTCTAATTAACTTTGAATACTCCTTTTTTCTGTTACTGCCTCCTGATTTCCTCTTATAATATTCTTTTTTATCCTTCGAGTAGAAATCTGGTTCCGACATCTTGCCGGACTTATTCTACGTAGAGTACAAGTCCTTTCAGATATTCGCCTTCCGGATGATAGATATTCACCGGATGATCGGCAGGTTGGGTGAGCTGGTGCAAGATACGCACGCTGCGTCCCGACATGGCGGCTGCGGTGAATACTGCTGTGCGGAAATTATCTTTGGTTACTACCTGTGAGCAGGAGAAAGTAAACAAGATACCACCCGGCTTGATTTTCTCGAATGCTTTGGCGTTCAGTTTCCGATAACCCTGCAATGCATTCCGCAACGCATCCTTGTGTTTGGCAAATGCGGGTGGGTCGAGGATAATCAGGTCGTACTGGTCGCCCATACGGTCGAGGTATTTGAAGGCGTCTTCAGCGAATGCTTCATGGCGGGGATCACCAGGGAAGTTCAGTTCCACATTCTTGTTGGTCAGGTCGATTGCTTTCGCAGAGCTGTCTACCGAGTGGACGAGCTTTGCACCTCCGCGCATGGCGTAGAAAGAAAAGCCTCCGGTGTAGCAGAACATATTCAGTACCGAGCGATCTTTGGCATACCGTTCCAATAACGAGCGGTTTTCGCGTTGGTCTACAAAGAATCCCGTTTTCTGGCCTTTCAGCCAGTCTACATGAAACTTCAGACCGTACTCTTGTGCAATATTATCATTGCTTCCTCCTTTCAGGAAACCATTTTCGGGGAAAAGGTCGGCTTTGAAGGGGAGCGTTGTTTCTGATTTATAATAGATATTTTCAATCTTGTCACCCATGACTTCGGACAAAGCCTCGGCGATCACCATGCGGTCTACGTGCATTCCTGCCGAGTGAGCTTGCATGACGGCAGTTTTGGCATAAATATCAATCACCAGTCCGGGGAGATTGTCACCTTCACCGTGTACGAGACGATAGGTGTCGTTGACCGGATTGATAGCGATTCCAATGGCACAACGCATGTCGTATGCAATTTCCAGTTTGCGTTTCCAGAAATCATGGTTGATCGGTTCTTGCCGGAAAGAAAGCACACGTACGGCGATACTTCCGATCTGGAAGTGTCCTTCGGCGATAAATTCTTTCTTGGAGGTGTATACTTCTACAACTTCACCTTCTTCGGGTTCTCCGTCGAAACGGGAGA
>CAUHML010000020.1 GCA_959606905.1 uncultured Bacteroides sp.
ATAGTATGACAGTAAATGAAGCTCATTTAATTTATTTTTCGCCTACACACACATCAAAACAAGTTGCCGAGGCGATTGTTCACGGAACAGGAATAAAAAATATTCTTCCTGTTAATGTCACTTTGCAGACTACCGGGGAAGCTGTAATTCCTGCATCTGCATTGGCTATTATCGTAGTTCCCGTATATGGAGGCCGTGTAGCTCCTTTGGCAATGGAACGTTTGCAGAATATTCGTGGCTTGGATACACCTACTGTGTTGGTTGTGGTTTATGGCAATCGTGCTTATGAAAAAGCCTTAATGGAATTGGACGCTTTCGCCCTTCCCCACGGATTGAAAGTGATTGCCGGCGCAACTTTTATCGGTGAGCATTCATATAGTACGGATGAACATCCGATTGCTGCCGGACGTCCGAATGATTCGGACCTGGCTCTGGCTACGGAGTTCGGGAAAAAGATCATAGAAAAAATAAAAACGGCTACCGGCCCGGATACTCTTTATCCGATAGATGTCCGTGCTATCAAACGCCCGAGGCAGCCTTTCTTCCCCTTATTTCGTTTTTTGAGGAAGGTTATCAAGTTACGTAAAAGTGGCACACCGCTTCCTCGTACTCCGTGGGTAAAAGATGAGAGTCTGTGTACACATTGTGGGTTGTGTGTGGTTCATTGTCCGGCGGGTGCTATTACAAAAGGCGATGAACTAAATGTAGATGAAACCAAATGCATCAAATGCTGTGCTTGCGTGAAAGTCTGTCCTAGGAATGCAAAAGTGTATGATACTCCTTTTGCGGCTTTATTATCGGATTGTTTCAAGAAGCAGAAACAGCCTCAGACTATTTTGTAAATAACAACGCGTTTCGTTGTTTCGTCAATACGGAAGCGGTTATCTATTCGTTCGCCTATCAGCCATGCAATGCGTTCTCCGCAACAGAGCACCCATTGACGCTCTTTCTGACTGATAGAAAATTTGCGGTCGGTCAGGTAATCGCTTATTTTTTTCTTGCCTTTCATTCCGAAAGGAATAAAAGTATCACCGATTTGCCATTTACGGTGATAGATTTCTTCATTCAACTTGTCAGCGTCAAAACATGCTGTTCCTTTTTCCCGTGGAATCTGAAAATTTGACGTGTATTCTTTCTCTTCTTTAATTAATTGAAAAGGGGGGATGTCTTTTTCTTCAGACCGGATTTCTTCCAGTAGCAAAAATTCCCTGTCTTTAATCACTCTCCATTCTTTGCTGGCAAACTGTTTTCCCGATTGTCCATGAAGTGAGTTTGCAATATCTTTGATTTGTGTGGAGTTAAAGCCGAGTGGATGCAGAGTCTCGAATAAAATAGTTTCGGGTACAGCTTCTTTTAATAAACTGCTGATCCGGATTCCTTCTGGTGTGACTATTCTTGCTTTTGTTTTTGCTATACATTTATTATATATAGTAGCTACATCATTCAGATAATTACTCGTCTCCACCAGACTATTCTTGACGGATGGATTAATCTCCTCCATAAGTGGAAGGAGGTTGAGCCGGATCTTGTTGCGGGTGTATTCATCTTCCAGATTTGTACTATCGGTTACATAATCCTGTTCAATGTTTTGTAAATATTGAATGATCTCTTTGCGGTTGACACAAAGGAGTGGACGTACAATAGCTCCGTTGCGAGGACGGATTCCGAGTAATCCGGTGATTCCTGTGCCACGGATTAGATTGAGCAACATTGTTTCTATACTGTCGTCCTGGTGATGAGCAACGGCAATGACATCGGCCCGGTATTTATTTTTAATTTCTTCAAACCAGTTATAACGGAGTTCCCGCGCTGCCATTTCTATCGAAATATGCTTTTCGGCTGCGTATTGGGTTGTGTTGAAATCAGTGGTATGCAATCGGATGTTGTATTTCAGGCAGAGTTGGCGGACAAATGATTCATCGCGGTTTGATTCCTCGCCGCGTAAATGAAAGTTACAATGTGCGGCTTCGCAGTGATAACCTGCTGTGTGGAGAATACGTAGCAGTGCCACAGAGTCGGCGCCGCCGCTCAATGCTACCAGAATTTTGCTGTCTGATGAAAACAGATGATTCTTTTCTATATATTGTGTAATCCGTTGCTGTATCATGTTTGCAAAGATAATAGTTTCTTGCTTAGTCTTTTGAATTTTTCAGGAACTTCTCCTTCTGTTTCCTCTTTTTCTGATTACCAGATCTTTTTTAGTGAGGAGGTTTTTCGATTAGAAATGACTCTTATTTAAAAACAATCTAAATAATTTGCGTGCTCCGAAGTTATGAATTATCTTTGCCGAAAATTTAGAGAGTTATGCGTTTGTCCGAATTAACAACAGGCGAAAAAGGTGTCATCGTAAAGGTGCTGGGACACGGTGGTTTTCGTAAACGTATCGTGGAGATGGGTTTTATTAAAGGTAAAACCGTTGAAGTTTTATTGAATGCTCCATTGAAAGATCCCATTAAATATAAAGTCTTAGGTTATGAAATTTCTTTGCGTCGTCAGGAAGCTGAGATGATTGAGGTAGTCAGTGAAGAAGAAGCAAAAAAACAAGCCGGCGAAACTATTTATCACGAAGGTTTGCCTGAAGATGTTTCTGTAAAAGAAGAAGATATGAAGCGGTTGGCGTTAGGTAAACGCCGTACCATTAATGTTGCCTTGGTCGGGAATCCGAACTCGGGCAAGACTTCTCTTTTCAATCTGGCTTCCGGTGCCCATGAGCATGTCGGAAATTATAGTGGTGTGACTGTGGATGCCAAAGAAGGGCATTTTGATTTTGAAGGGTATCATTTTCGTATTGTAGATTTGCCGGGGACATATTCGTTATCTGCATACACGCCCGAAGAAATTTATGTCCGTCGTCATATTATAGATGAAACGCCGGATGTGATTATTAATGTAGTAGACTCCTCCAACCTCGAACGGAATTTATATCTTACGACGCAATTGATTGACATGAATGTCCGTATGGTGGTGGCTTTGAATATTTATGACGAATTGGAATCCAGTGGGAATACATTAGACTATCATTTGCTGAGCAAACTGTTTGGAGTACCGATGTTACCTACTGTCAGTAAGAAGAACCGTGGATTGGATACCTTGTTTCATGTCGTAATCAACCTTTATGAAGGCGTCGATTTCTTTGATAAACAGGGGAATATGAATCCGGAAGTATTGAAGGATCTGACCGAATGGCATGATTCTTTGGAGGACCGTAAGAATCATGAAGAGGAACATCTGGAAGATTATGTACGCGAACATAAAAGGACCGGGCGTGTGTTCCGCCATATTCATATCAATCATGGACCTGATTTGGAGAAAGCTATTGAGGCTGTAAAAGAAGAAGTTTCCAAGAATGAGTTCATTCGCCATAAGTACTCTACCCGTTTTCTATCAATAAAATTGTTGGAGAATGATCCGGACATAGAGAGTTTTGTACGTACTTTGCCGAATGCGGAGGAAATCCTGCGTATTCGTGATAAAATGGCCAAACGCGTACAGGATACGATGAATGAAGATTGCGAGTCGGCTATTACGGATGCGAAATATGGTTTTATCAGTGGTGCGCTGAAAGAAACTTTTACTGATAATCATTTGGAACAGGCGCAGACTACAAAAGTGTTGGATTCCATTGTCACTCACCGTATTTGGGGATATCCTATTTTCTTCCTTTTCATGTATCTGATGTTTGAAGGTACTTTTGTGCTCGGGGAATATCCGATGATGGGGATTGAATGGTTGGTGGAACAAATAGGCGATTTGATTCGTAACAATATGACGGATGGTCCGTTGAAAGATATGTTGGTTGACGGCATTGTGGGTGGTGTAGGAGGCGTTATTGTCTTTTTACCAAATATTCTGATTTTGTATTTCTGTATTTCATTAATGGAGGATTCCGGTTATATGGCTCGTGCGGCGTTTATTATGGATAAGATTATGCATAAAATGGGGTTGCACGGAAAATCGTTTATACCTTTGATTATGGGATTCGGATGTAATGTACCTGCTATTATGGCTTCACGTACTATCGAAAACCGGAAAAGTCGTCTCATTACGATGTTGATTAATCCACTTATGTCATGTAGTGCGCGCTTACCTATTTACTTGTTGTTGGTAGGAGCTTTCTTTCCGAACAATGCGAGCTTGGTATTGTTAAGCATCTATGCAATTGGTATTTTTCTGGCTGTGCTGTTAGCACGGTTGTTTAGCAAGTTCTTGGTGAAGGGTGACGATACTCCGTTCGTTATGGAACTCCCGCCGTATCGTATGCCGACTGCGAAATCGATCTTTCGCCATACATGGGAAAAGGGAGCGCAGTATTTGAAAAAAATGGGCGGAATTATTATGGTCGCTTCTGTTATAATTTGGTTTCTGGGATATTATCCGAATCATGATGCATACGAGACAGTTGCCGAGCAACAGGAAAATTCTTATATCGGTCAGTTAGGACGTGCGATAGAGCCGGTGATAGAACCTATGGGGTTTGACTGGAAACTTGGAATTGGCTTGATTTCAGGAGTGGGGGCAAAGGAGCTGGTGGTAAGTACATTGGGAGTGTTGTATGTCGATGATCCGGATGCAGATTCGGTAAGTTTGGCAGAAAGGATTCCGATCACTCCGTTGGTCGCATTCTGTTATATGCTTTTTGTACTGATTTACTTCCCGTGTATTGCGGCATTGGCTGCTATAAAACAGGAGTCCGGTAGTTGGAAATGGGCATTGTTTGCAGCTTGTTATACTACGGTATTGGCTTGGCTTGTATCCTTTGCCGTTTATCAGATTGGAGGATTATTTGTATGATTAATTGGCAGGAATGGGTAGTAGGAGTACTGGTAGTACTCTGTATTGCTCGTATTATATATGGAATCTTTCTTTTTTTTCGTCATACGCGAGAAAATAAAAATCCTTGTGACAGTTGTGTAAGTGGCTGTGAACTAAAGGATATGCTAGAGAAGAAGCGTAAAGAGTGTGGTGTAAAGAAAAAAAGTACAAAGAAAAATTGCTGTGGATAGTTGGTAATTTCAAAATTTGTACTACCTTTGCAACCGCAAACAAGAAAAATGGTTCCTTGGATGAGTGGCTTAGTCAGCGGTCTGCAAAACCGTGTACGGCGGTTCGAATCCGCCAGGAACCTCAAGAAATCCTTGCAACTAACTGAAATTCAGTAAAAGTTGCAAGGATTTTGCTTTTAGGATTAATAAAGAGGATTAATCTCTAATGAAGTTCTGAATCGCCAGATAGAGCGAATCAAGGAGATAGAATAGTTATTCGCTTGCTCGTTTCAGTCTTTCCAAAATTACCTCAACAATACTGTGTTATGCTATCATCTATCCCGAACTTACATTCTTATAAAGCAACGAAACAAATGGGCATCGTTTTTTTCATTTGTGTAGCGAAAATTGGTTGAATCTATGAATCGTATAAAAGGTATACTTTATGCGGCGGTATCCTCCTCCACTTTTGGGCTGGCTCCGTTTTTTTCTATCACTTTGCTATTAGCCGGTTTTTCGGCTTTCGAGGTACTTTCTTATCGTTGGGGAGTGGCGTCGATTGTATTGATTGTGTTTGGTTGGTTATCCGGTTGCAATTTTCGATTGGCTGGAAAAGATTGGGGAGTTGTTTTTCTGTTGAGTTTGTTGAGAGCCGTTACTTCATTTAGTTTGATTATTGCTTATCAGAATATAGCTAGCGGAGTGGCTTCTACCATACATTTTATGTATCCGTTGGCTGTTGCTTTGGCAATGATGTTTTTCTTCCGGGAGAAGAAGTCTCTCTTGGTGATACTTGCAGTATTGATGTCTTTGCTGGGAGCAGCTTTACTTTCATTGGGAGAGTTGGAGGCGAAAAGTGGAAATACAATGGTTGGTTTGGTTGCTGCCTGTGTTTCTGTTTTTTCATACGCAGGGTATATTGTTGGAGTGCGGACAACGCGGGTCGTACAAATAAACTCTACGGCATTGACTTGTTATGTTATGGGGTTGGGAACTATTTTTTACCTCATAGGCGCCTATTGTACTTCCGGACTTCAACTTGTGTCGGATGGATATACCTGGCTGATTATTCTTGGGCTGGCATTACCGGCTACGGCTATTTCCAATATAACTTTAGTACAAGCTATTAAATATGCCGGACCTACACTGACTTCCATCTTGGGTGCAATGGAACCATTAACGGCTGTTGTAATCGGAGTTTTTGTATTCAAAGAGCTTTTTACTGTGAATAGCGCTGTTGGAATTATACTAATCTTGTTGGCAGTAAGCATAGTAGTGTTTCGCAGACAAAAATCCTGAATGATATAATCAATAAAAGAGGCTGTCTCAAAAATCATTTTGAAGTGCACCCCAAAAGTTTTTTGTCTAACTTTTGGGGTGCACTTCATTTTGAGACAACCTCTTTTTATTTGCTCTAAAATGTTTACGCAACTATATACTTTATTGTACCAACGATTGTGTATAATGATTGGTTATACCAATAATAACGAGTTCACTCCAAGGTTAACTTTTGCTCACCGTACTTATTCTCTTGATTTAGCTGAGAGAAATACAAAATGTGCCACAATCTCTGTCTATTTGGCAGATATTGCGTCATTAAAGATTATTTGTATTAATTGGTACTGTTTTTGAAAGTTTTCATCAGTGTCATCGGCATTCCGTTTTGCTTAAAATTCATTTTTTGGATATAACGGCAGTTTACACCTATCTTTCTGAAATCAAGATGGCGGAGTTCCTTCCGTTGAAAAGGGAAATTCACATGTTTAACTAAGGAAAATGCTATTATGGGTATCAAAACAGGTCCAAAAAGAATTGCTATTTCCACAGGAAAGCCTGACCGTCGTCAAAGAGACAACAAGCAGACTCCAGGAAATACACCATCTTTGAAACCCCATATTCATAAGAAGGGGGATTAAACTCCAAGTAAAAACGGATGCCTTTGTCTGACATCCGTGGAGTAAAATGTTAATGTTCATCCTCATCGTGTAGCAGCACAATTTTGAGGTCTATCAAAGCTTCTGTCATTTTGACATCATGACGGTGGCTTTTTTATAATGGTGCAAATGTAACGCATCAAGATGAAATAGGTTGTGTTACTCTGAAAAAAATTAAGATTTATTGTCATTACAATTATATCATTCTACAACATTTAGTTTCAACCAATCTTCGAGTAAACTTAATCATTTTCTTTATTTGTTGTTTCTTCTTGTTTCTCTTCTGATTGATTATCTGCCATTTTTGCAATTTCTATTTGCAACGTATTTTCCAACGTTTCATTCAGGGTTTCTGTAAGAGTTTTCATTTCGATACAATTTTGATTTGATAGAATATGTATTTACTCTCATAAAACAAATAAAAATCTACGTTTTAATGCAACTAATAGCCTAATAATCAATTGCTACTATTTTTTGCGAAAATTCTTAAGATTTTTCCTCAAAACTGAAATTTCCAGCCCATTGCGTGTACAATTTCTCTATTAATCAATAATTGTACACATGAAACCATTCCACTCACTACTCCAAATGATAGATACTCTGCATACCGAAGAGGATTGCAGACTGTATCTTGAAGATATGCGGTGGCATGGTGAGCCTGTTTGTCCGCATTGCGGCTCTATATCTAAACACCACTATAAACTAACTCAAAAAGGAGAGTTCAAAGGTTTATACAAGTGTAAAGATTGTCGGGAACGGTTTACGGTTCGGATTGGTACAATGTTTGAAGATTCTAATCTTCCGTTAAAGAAGTGGTTCTATGCTATTTTTCTGTTCCTTTCGCACAAGAAAGGCATTAGTAGCTGCCAATTGGCGCGTGATATTCATGTTACCCAAAAGACAGCATGGTTTATGCTGCACCGCATCCGTCATAACATAAAGGATGATGATGCAACTTTTGATGATATGACTCAAATGGACGAAACCTATATGGGTGGTAAAAGTAGAAATCATGGTAACGGAACACAAGGTCGTAGCCTCAAGGAAAAAACACCTATATTCGGTATGGTTTCAGACGGTCTTGTTTATGCACAAGTAGTGCCTAATGTTCAGAAAACTACTTTATACCCTATTATCAAGGAACGTGTACGTGAAGGTTCTACAATCATTACAGATGAACTAAATGTATATAACGCATTAGGTAAAGATTACAAGCATAAGACTATTCCACACAAGCAACATATTTACGCTTTGAACGGATTTCATACAAACTCAATAGAGGGATTTTGGAGCCACATCAAGCGTGGTATCAAAGGTATCTATCACCTTGCAAGCAAGAAACATCTTTCTAAGTATTGCAAGGAGTTTGTATTCCGATACAACACACGTAAACAAACAGATGGCGAGCGTTTCAATGATTTCTTAGGCGGGTTTACAGAGCGTTTATACTACGGAGAATTGCTGATGAAACCTGAATGGGCATGGGAATCAAATTAAGAAACAATTATATAAGCAGTCTGTGATTTGTCTAAAGCATATTTGTCTGTTTCCTCCTTTTTTGTTTACTTTGTACACTAACTAAAAAAGGAGGTATAAGAACAGATATTATTTCTAAATAGACATATTGCATAACTTGCAGACAATTATTTGACTTGGTAAAATCTGGTAAATTTTAAATGAAGTTCAAAATAATGAGTCTAAGCATAGTTTGTACCCTCAATCGAGGGCGCAGACTGCTTTTTCTTATTTGAACTTCGGGCTTACCAGAGCCTTACCAATCAATGAGGAAGAGTATGTTTGTGCCCTTTTCTTGTATCTACTCATTTGATTATCCAAAAGGCAAAACCCCTAAAAAAACTCTTCTCAAAAAGACCGTAATACATATATTAAATATTAATCATTAAAGAAAGGAGAAACCTATGGGTAAAATTGCAACAAGAGCATTTTGTAACACGCTCAAATCGGGTGCATTTAGTTCGGAACTAACTCGATGTCCGACAAGGAGTGAGATAGAAGCTGTAAAGTTAGCTGTAGCTGGAAATTATTCGAGTAATCAACTCGTAATGGAAGAAGATATAAAAAATCTTATTTCTATTATAGTGGTTGGCGAAGCTGGTAACATTATTAGAACACAAGTGTAAATAGAAAAACAAGAAAGTGCCTTTGAAAGGAGCAACTCGCTTTCTTGAAGATATCTCATCCCAGTGGTTGCGGGATAACTCAAAGAAAAATGATGCAAATAAAAGTATTTTGTATGGTGGTGCTATGCGCCTTTTTGTTTATTGCGTGTGAAAAGGATAATGATGATTATGAACCTATTAAACCACCCGTAGAACAACCGGAGGAACCTGTTAAACCCGAAAAGCCAGATGAGCCCGAGAAACCTGAAAAGCCTACTACACCACCGGCAACAGATGATATTATTAATGTAAAAATAGGAGATTCAAACATGATAGTAGGAAGTAATAACTGGAATGCCATTACGTATGGCAATGGAAAATATGTAGCTGTGGGAGAAAAGGGATATGTAACTATGTCCACTAATGGTGTTGATTGGAGTACCCCAAAACAGGTAGGTTCGAAAGTTTGGCATGCCATTACCTATGCAAACGGAAAGTTTGTTGCTGTGGGGGGGAGTGGATATAGTGGGCAAAAAGCATTTGTTACCTATTCTACGAATGGTATAGAATGGGCAACCCCAGTTTCAATACCCTCATTATATGGAGACTTATGTTCCATAACATTTGGAAATGGAAAATTCGTTGCTGTGGGGTATCATGAATATGGTGGAAGAGAATATGGTTATGTAACGACTTCCACTGACGGCGTGACTTGGACTTCTGCAATTAAAATAGGAGAAGATACAGGGACGCAATTAATGTCTGTAGCATTTGGAAATGGAAAATTTGTTGCCATAGGGGACGGATATGCAACAACATCAGAAAATGGAATTAGTTGGTCTTCTTTAACAAGAATTTCATACGACAGTTTTTATTCCATAATTTATGCTAAAGACAAATTTATAATTTGTGGTTCTAATACTGTTATCTATACATCTACTGATATCATAACATTTGAACAAAGATTCGCAAAACCTGGAACTTCTAGTTTAATATCCTTATTATACGACAATGGGTGTATTGTGGCTCTTAGAAAAAATGGATATTATTTGTTATCATCAGACGGTATCAATTGGTCAGAACCCGCTCAAATAACAGACGAGTCGGGCAAAGTAGTTACAGCAATGCTCAATGGTGTTTGTGCTATGCCATAGACAATCGAACTCTATATCAAATATTAGTAGGGTATGCTGGGAAACTGGTATGCCCTTTTTGTTTTGAAAGGAATCTTTATATAAAAATAAGGATAGCCAAGTCATGATATTATCCAATAAAAATTCATTCCTATTTTTTTATTTCATATATTTGTTTGCAAGTTAAGATATTCAAGACTAAAACACAAAGAGTATATGAGTAAATACGACTTTACAAATATTGAGAACCAAATAGATATGACAGAATCTCAATTAGAAGATGAAATTAATAGATACCGAGGTCAAAGCAATAAAACATCAACATTGCTAACTATTTTTGGAATATTGTTTTTGTTTATTCCTCAGATATATCTATTTTTTACAAACAGTTTTTCTATTTGCAAATGGTATATCTGGATTGTTTTAATATTATATGTGTTATGTGGTATTACATCAATTATATTATTCGTTGTGTTTTTATGGCCAAGTAAAGTACCACAGAAAAGAAACCCTGAATTCTTTTATGCTGATTTAATGAAACAATATTCAGATGATGGTTATGACGTGGAAGAATCAAACAAAGGAGTACAATATTCATATTTGGGACATATTAAACAATGTCTGATTGATTATAGACAGATGAATAATAAAAAAGGAATTATTCATTTTTGGACATACAGATGTATTATTGTTACTGCTTTATGTTACCTTTGTATCGTTCCATATGTCATTTCACATGAAAATAAAGAACCCTTAAAAATTATAATTATGAGCAATGGTCAAGAAGAAAAGAAAATTATGAAACCTGAAAATGTAATACAGGTAACGCCTGTTAAAGTTAGAGAAGGTTTTGCAAGAAAGAAGGAAGATTCTGTAATTCTCGAAAGAAAAAGAGAAATAACACCGGCAACGGAACGTCAAAGAAGTATTCCTGAAAAAAAAGGTAAAAAATAAGACTTGGTTGAAAAAAACTTGGTATCAGAAATGGATATCAAGTTTTTTTCTTATAAATAATGCAACGTAGACAAAATTGTGGTAATCAATATTAGATTTAATCATTCATTATACACAATCGTTGGTACAATAAAGTATATAGTTGCGACAATTTAAGGAGTATTCTCAAGGCATGGATTCCTTATTTCCTTCCCGTCTTGATGAAAATATTTCTTCGGATGCTCCGGTCAGGCTTGCCAACCAACTCGTTGATGAGTTTGACATCAGTCTGTTGTTATCCACTTATAAAGGTGGTTGTTGTCCTGCTTATTATTCTCGCATGCTTTTGAAAGTGCTGTTCTTCGCCTACCTTCCTCTATTATCAGTTATCCGAAAATCCTTACAGCATTATATCAAGGATATCTATTATAGTCTAAAATATCTGACTCGTAACACTTTTCTATATACTATTCTACCATAATTATTTTTAAATAATAATATTGCCATAATTTCACGAGTTGAACCTACTCCTCCTCCCTTTACCATATTAAACCAAGTAAGAAAGCCACCTCTCGACCAGCAATCTTCAAGAAATATTGTTCCACTTGTGACAAGATTAAAATCAATATACAAATAGTTTCCACCACTTGATTCTACCCTCCGTATCTTAAATTCGTCATTATTAACTAACACTTCTTGATCTTCATACTGCGGATTAGGAAAGAAATCAAGGCTAGCAGTAAATGGGTTAGTATATTGACTTACTTCAAAATTTGGAGTATGTGGTTCAAACTCGAAAGGGGCTGTGGCATCCATATTCAGAAAAACTGGATTTGACCTAATACCCTCAGCATTAAATACTCTCATATAGACTGTCACTTTATTAGTTTTTTGTGTAGGCATAACTCCCCACCAAGGATCAATAGTTTGTGACCAATCCGAAGTCGAGCTTTCACTATCCCTTTTAAGTTTCCATTCATACTGAATATTTTTCAAAAAAGTTTCTGCTTTTGAGTCTATACATCTGGCAGACACCATATAAGCGCTAACTTCCATACGCCATTCAAGGACGAATGGGGGAAACCCAACCATTATCTTCTTATGGAACTTCGTTGTAACATTATTAATAACACAACTGGCGGTAATAGTGATAACACCGTACTTCTTCATCGACAGCGTACCGGTATTGTCTACAGTAGCTACAGACTCATCAGATGTATTCCATGTAATATTGTAATTCATCGTATTATTACGTATGGTGTAACGGCTACCGTCAGTGGCAACTTCTGGACCGTCCACAGTAACCTTCATCTGCTCCAGCATCCAGTCAAGCATAGTAGGCTCGAAAGAAGTATGGTAGGTAGACCCGTCGGTTATATAGAATGCGTCGAACGGGGTATGTTTGGGGCTAGCAGGTGGAAAATTCATCAAATACTTCTTCTCATAATCACTTTGAGTCAGTTCAACCTTACCCTCACCGATATCCAGAGAGCTGACTGTAGGGATAAACATCAGTTTATTCTCAAAATTAGTTGTAAGATTATACCGGGTAAAGAGCTGGACCCATCTTTCGGCCTGGTCACTGCTTATGGCAGCACCATTGGCATTGGACAGTTCATAATAGGAACCGGGCATCTTGTCATAGTTAATCATTGATAAAGGGTAATCCCGCTGATAAGAAAAAACAGTCCGGCGAATCTTGATCATCCAAAGGAACTTCTTCACATAACGAAGATACATGTTGCATACTGAACGACCGTCGTAACCTATTGGGTTTGCCTCAAAATGTAGAAGTAATGTTGAGCTGCCGGGAAGAAAACCAAGCAGGAACACTTGCCAGTCCTGAAGAGCGATACCAAGAACCGAAGCAAAGAAGTTGGGTGCCACAAACTCCATCAAGATATCCGAAAGGATTTTGGTCGAAGCCCTGCCATCGACATATATATAAGGTTTGCGGCAATCAATAACCGGTGTCTGGCCGTTACTTATACTGACGACACGCATCTTGTATCCGTTATCACCCTCTGGATAGCCCATCTTGGTGAGTTCACGCTGCCAAACAGTATGATAGGAGTTGTCTACGTTCCCATTGTCATCAACATAGTTGATAAGCATCTGACGGGCAGCGTTGCTATAAAGCACAGGAGATATCTTGGACTTGAAATCGCCGAGTGCGAGACGTCCTATTATCCATTTGTCGTAGTAGAAACGCAAGATGCCATTCATCCCCTGGAGAATGCCGAGAGGAACATGGGCACCCAAGTGGGGCGTATCCTGACAAAAAAGGAGTGACACATCGTGAATATGAGACAGGTTTTCCATTTCTTTAAGCCCATACCGGGCTATCAGACCGCCCATGCTCTGCCCCATAACGATATTCTTTTCAGTGCAGCCGCAGGAAGCCTTCTCTTGATTGATCAATTCAATTGCGCTCTCGAAAAGTCGGGCATTGGCCTGGATAGAGAGCTTGCTGTCGAAAAGGTCGATGTAGATGATATCGTACTCGCTGCGAAGCTTATTAAAGGCTGCATATCTCTGGCTAAGCCCATTCACAAAGGTATGAAGGTTCGTGTTACCGAATTTTTCGTCACCCATATACGGATTAGCATCATCAACAAATTCCAAGGGGTCAAAACCTTCCATGACAATAAAAGGTTTGGTGAGTTTGCCGGGACTGCCCGTGGAATACAAATAAGATATACGACCGGAAGCTTTTTCACCGTTATAGGGTAAACTGGCCGTAATGTCAACACAACGGTCAGGCTTGAACTTCGCCGCCTCTGTACGGGTGATCACATTATCTGTGATGACCTTCACCAGACTGTGGCTGTACAAATAGCTCCCGTCGGCAAGTCTCACACGCATCTTCAAGTGTTTCACACCGGTAGAGGAATAACTGCCCTGATAGCTGCTGCCGCTGGATACAGAGACATAGCCTCTTCCGTCATCTGCGTCAAACTCAACTTTTCCGCTAGTAACGTTACTTTTCCAGATAGATGCAGGAAAAGAATATGAGATATTACTGCCGTAAAAAACGGTGTCCTGGGCGGAAAAGCCCAGCGTGTACCCGATGGAATAAGGGTTCTGCCAAACACCGTTCACCTCGTTGTCGAAAACCTGCTCATTCTCGTAACGTATAAGATGACTGCTCAATGCGTCTTCACGAATATATGAATACTGGTACAACACGACCCCTATAATCCCCTTACCTCTTCCAGAAAGGGAGTGTTGGGTGGCAAGAACCTCTTCTGCATTGAAAGGCTTGGCACCCACAGAGGAGGAGCGAACGGTACGAAGAAGATTCTCGAAGGCGACACGATCCACATAATTGCTATCATTCAATTCCTTGCCATTATAAATATCCAGATCAGCCAATTCAAAGGCATAGTCACGAAGAAGACCATGAGGAATCTTACTCTTGTCAAGGTGCTGGAACATGTTGTCAAGCCAGTTCCTGACTTCAGGGGTATCTTCAACAAAATGTGATTGCCCTAGTGCCGACATGTAGAATATGCAGCACAACAGAAAAATTATATTTTTCATAATGAGTAGACTTTTTACAAAATATAATCAAATAATCCTGATGTATAGAAAGTTCTATTCCTTTCAATGTTATATCCCTCAAACTTCCCTTCTGTTACTGATGCCTTATATGAAGCCTGTGGAACACGTTTACTCGTAACCTCAGTTTCAAAATTAAATAGACCAAAGATTTCACCTTTATCTACATTAATATTAGTAAACTCAATATACCCTTTGTTTACAATGTCAGTCTTTAGAATAATCTTCTTTTTTCTGATACTTTTAGGGATAAGAGTTGTATCTGAACATTGATAAAGGTACGGAGTTACTTCAATGGACGCTATATAACATTCATCCTCAAAATCAAATGGACCGTTGTTATCAATATGTTCCTTGAAATAATATTTCTCTCCCAATTGCGGTAGTCCCTTTTGAGTGACAGAAATATATATCCTATAATTTCCACCTTCCTTATCATTAATGCCTTTAGCTATATTGAAAGTAAAAGAGCCATCGTCATAATATGAATAGTTCATATGAAAACTTGTCGGAGCTTCAAACATTGTTCTTAGTCCTTCTCCCCTAGCACATTTACCATTTATAATACATTCAACATAGCTGTTATTTTTTAATAATGATTCTACTATATCTTTTTTACAGCCACTGAGTGACGATAATATTAAACATAGTATTGTGATTAGCATTAACTTTGTACTTTTCATTGTAAAGTGTTTAGATCATCAACTATTTTTAGATAATGGACATACAAGCTATCCGGGATAGTAAGATCAATGGCTTCTTCTTTACTCATATTAAGTATATAAGCAGAGTCACGATAAATAATCTGATCCATCAGCATGTTTTCCAAACTAGATTGCTCCTTATGTAGCTTTTCGTCAGGAGTAAGATTTAATTGTGTAGATTTGTCAATTGAAATGCCACTATTGGCATTTTCTACTATGATATCAGAGTCATTACACGATGATACCACCAACATAAATGTTAAGACTAGCACTAGCTTTGTGTTCATTTTCATAGTTGTGTAATTTAATAGTTAAACATTTATTTATGTGAAATATATTATTATGTATAGTCAATTGTCATAAGTCATTATGTATTAGAGGTCTATATTTTTTTAAAAAGAGATTGTTTGTGTAATTTTTAAACATATAATAAAGGTAATAAACTTATTCAATATAAAAAATATTTTAATCACTTTTTTTACTATTAATCATAATGCCATTTAAAAAATCGACTTATAATCAATAAATGTTCTCTTAATATCAACGGATATTATTATAATTGGAAGTTATTAGATATTCACTAAGAGTCAATACTTCCAGAAAAATGTTGTTCTATTCTAGCAGAACTAGTAGTGTTTCGCAGGCAAAAATCCTGAATGATATAATCAATAAAAAAGCTGTTTACCATACGGATAAACAGCTTTTTATTGGTGAGCCTCTTGTCGGATTCGAACCAACGACCCCGAGATTACAAATCACGTGCTCTGGCCAACTGAGCTAAAGAGGCGTTATTTTCTTTTGCGGGTGCAAAGGTATGAAATACTTTTAAAAATGCAAATACATCGTATACTTTTTTTATATTTGCATTCTCACTAATAATTATAAGACAATGAAAAAGAAAATTATGAATGTGTGTGGTGTGGCGTTTGTAGCTGTAAGTCTATTAGCTTGTTCCGGTCAGAAGAAAGGAATGGCTGCCACTGAAATGGCATCGGATAGTACGAAAGTAGTTGGAGACGTGATAACTACTCAAGCAGATAGCACGGGATATATCGTGAAGGTAGGTGAGGCAGCACCAGACTTTACCATAACTCTGACTGACGGTAAGCAGGTGACTTTATCTTCTCTCCGTGGTAAAGTGGTAATGTTGCAGTTCACGGCAAGTTGGTGTGGTGTTTGTCGGAAGGAAATGCCGTTTATAGAGAAGGACATTTGGTTGAAGCATAAAGATAATGCAGACTTTGCCCTGATTGGTATTGACCGTGACGAGCCGCTTGATAAAGTGCTCGCCTTTGCAAAGTCTACCGGAGTCACTTATCCTTTGGGTTTGGATCCCGGTGCAGATATTTTTGCAAAATATGCATTGCGTGAGTCCGGCATAACGCGGAATGTTTTGATAGATAAAGAAGGAAAAATAGTAAAGCTAACCCGTTTGTACAATGAGGAAGAATTTGCTTCACTGGTGCAGACGATTAATGAAATGCTGAAATAGGATAAAGAACATTTCATCAGGTGTATCTCAGGAAGAATCGTAAAACTTTCGTGTACAATAAAAATAGTAACGCTATCACAACAGGATAGCGTTACTATTTTTAGGATATGGCGATACTATCGAAAGAGCATCCCGTCACTATTTTATAAAGAGCATTCTAAACAATGCTAAGCTTAGCCAGATAATCATAATGCTTTCCTTCTTTCACAAGTTCTGCTTTAAAGCCACATTCGGAAGCGTATAGGCTAAGTGTCTGAAAATCTATATATAACCAGTCGAATGTGTCTCCTTTTATACTCTTGTATTGCATCCGGAAATCAATTTCTCCGTAATAGTCTCCGGCTAAGTCGATAACTATGCTGCCGTCTTCTTCTTCGAACAGATATCGTAAGTCGCTGGAATCCATCAATATACATCCGCCGGGGCGGAGGATACGTTTCATTCGTCGGAAAAAATCAGGCATATTGCTTAGTCTGCCGATGATTCCCGAGCCGTTCATAAGCATAAGAATGGTGTCGAATGTTTCTGTGAATGTTTCATCAAAGAGGTTGATAAGACGGGAATCCTTAACTCCTCGTTGCTTCATTACTTCGACAGATAGCGGAGAAATATCAATGGCACAAACCTCTTTTCCCATATCCTGAAGTGCCAGGGCGTGACATCCGCTTCCTGCGCCTACGTCCAGTATTTGTCCTGTGGCCATTTGTAGGGCAGTACGTTCCAGCATGGGCATGGAGGGCATGGAACGGAACAACTCCTTGACAGGAATTTCATCTTCTTCGAATTGAGAAGAAAAAACTCGCAAGCGGTCAGCTCTGTGGAGGTTGAAAAAATCGGAGATAGCAGCCCCCATTGGGTCTTTTTCTGGGATGAGAATTGTTGTTGCCATATTGGTCGTTACGATTGTTTTAGTTGGCAAAGATAAATAAATCCGTAGAAAAGGGTTATCTTTGCTGCCGGAAATATGATACTAATAACTTAATATATGAGTATAGAAGAAGCAATCATGGGTGGAATTGTCTTTAAAGGTAAGAAAGACAAGCCACAGGAAGATGAAAAAGTGAAGACAAAGGCTAAGAAGGCAACATATATTCGTGGGCAACATGGTTCGGGTGCAGCGAAGATGAAAGCTGATATCAGGAAAAAAAGAGCAAATCGACATAAAAAATAAGAATCATATTTGTATTATTTTTGTTTGCTTTTATATAGGAACAGTTATTTTAGGAATATGCTATTTATTTTCGTAGACAATGATAAAAAAGCGGGGCAGGATAATCATCCTGCCCCGCTTTTTTATCATATGAATTATTTCTGCGGAAGTATCTCAATCCAATAATCGTCCGGGTCATTAATGAAATACAGTCCCATGGCGGTATTCTCGAAACACACGCAACCCATTTCTTTGTGATAGGCACGGACTGCATCATAATCACCTGCTACACGAAAGCAGAGATGACTCTCGTTCTCACCCAACTCATAAGGAGCCGTATGATCTTTCAACCATGTTAATTCCAGAAGAAATCCCGTCTCGTTATCTGTCAGGTAGACGAGGATGAATGAACCGTCGGAAGCTTCTTTCCGATGATGTTCTTTCAATCCGAGTGCTTTCCCGTAGAAGGCAATACTTCGTTCCAGATCGGTGACGTTGATATTAAAATGGTCAAATCTACTTTTTATTTCCATTGTTGTGATCTACTTTATTTTTTCATTAAGAGCTTCACGATCTCACCGACATAAGTACGGGGTTGACCGGCTTGCGGAGTAGTCTGTGAGGCCAGTTTCTTACATTCAATAACAGCCGAAGGCGTTGTTTGGTTCGGAGCGTAGAGTTTCAGTGCATAGCTGTCTGCCTTTTCCATTGCTTCGTAAGACTGGTCGGGGGAAAGCGTGCAGTAAGCAACGGCTTTACCGGACTGATAGCCCAGTGCACCACCGGCATTGGCAGTCATATTTGTCATATTGAATTCGTCTTTTCCGATAGAAATCACTAACTTGCCGCTTCCCATTAAAGCATATACTTCACCCGGAATCTGTTTCAAGTCGATTTCTACATAACCCGGCATATCTGCCGAAGCTTTGCCGACAGGAGTTGCAGGAGTCAGATCGGCGGCAGGAACTGCATTTTGGGCAGGTTCGCCGGTTGTCACTTTGATGTCAGTTTTCTTATCTGCCCCGCCAATAACAATCGGGCCTGTGGCTGTAACGATCGACGGAGCCTTTTGTTCTTCTTCTTTCTTCTTTTTCTCTATTTTCGGACGGGTATCCGGAGCTCCGAAGGCTACAGCTACATCCATAAATATATCATCGGCAAAGTCTACCGTTTTTCTACGCCATTTTGCCAATCCGCGGACTAACTTAGTCTTTGTTTTATTAAGTGCGTATTTGTCGGTAATCCATTCTTCCGCTTTGTACTTTTCTGTATCACGGTATGTGAAACGGATTTTTTCCAGTTCCACCAGACAGTTGCCGGGTTTGCAGGTAACGGTGATCTGGTAGTTGATTAGCGTACGGTCTAATGAAAGAGCGCTGGAACTGAACACGATCCACTCTTCTCCGATACCGGCAATGGTTCCTTTGTCTTCGTCGGCATAGACAACGCGGCTATCAACATTTTGGTTTTCTTTCAGACGTTCGGTCATCCACTTCATGACCGTGTCATAGATTTGTGCCTGACTCATTCCGGGAATCTGAAATTCCTTAGAGAATATAACTTTGCCGTCTACTTCGGGGACAGCTCCTACGAGATACCTGCTGTCGTCTTTTTTTTCTTTTGCTGAATCTGCCTTCATTGCTATCGGCAATGCGAGGAACAGGGTAAGAAACAGGATTGTAAATTTATTCATAATTATTATGTGTTTATTTGGTAATTTCAAAACTTTCGCCCCGATGGGTGATGCTGATAAACCGGCATCCTGCATTTTCGGCGAAATTACGAAGCGCATTACCGCCTTCATAATCTTCACTAAAGTGCATGGGCACAAATATAGTAGTTTTTATTTGTTCGATGAACTGTTTTGCCCCTTTCATATAATCTTTTCCCATTCTCCGGTCCACCGGAAACAGCACTAAATCAATGTCCGGCGCTTTTTCTTTTAAATATTTAACTTCTGCAAGGAAATCTCCGTTTGCTTTTCGTATCTCTTCTTCGGTAGATTCTTCGCTCCAGTGCCAGTTGTTTAAATCGCCGGCATGGAAAACACTCCAATCTTGCAGGTGAATCAAGAATGAACTGCCCACATCCGTCGAACCGAAAGCATCGATGCGGAGCGTCTCGTCCTCATATGTTTCTCCTTTCTTTATATAGATGGCATCTTCGGCTTGGGTACGGTGAGATTTCAGAATGTCTTTAGAGAAAATATAATGGATGTCAGGCCGTTGTTCTTTCCAGGTCAATATTTCGCGGTTGAAATGGTCGGGGTGGAAGTGAGTGGCTAATACATAGAGCTTACCCGGCTTTTGCAAGAGGTAATCATGCACGATTCCCCGGCTATGTTCGGCTTCCGAGGAGTCTTTGTAATAGTCGATAATAACGGTGACGCCTTCTGCTTCGAGGGCGAAACCGCTATGATAAATGTAATCCAGTATCATAAGCTGAATATTTTTGTAGTTGCAATATTACGTATTCTAGTTGAAGTTGCCAAGAAAAATCGACGAAATCAAGGGGCAAGGCGACTGATTTGCCATTCTCCATTCTCTTTCAGGATATACAGAAAACGGTCGTGCAGCCGGTTCGGTCTTCCTTGCCAAAACTCAATCCGGTTGGGGGTGACGGCATATCCGCCCCAGTTGCCGGGCCTTTCCACTTCTTCCCCTATCCAATGGGCGGCTTCTTTCACGAAAGCGCGTATCAGCTGCATCCGGCTCTTGATAGGCCGGCTCTGTGGAGAAATGTGTGCACCAATCCGGCTTTTATAGGGGCGTTTACGGAAATATTCATCCGATTCCTCCGGCGGGACTTTCGTTGCAATTCCTTCTATGTGTACCTGTCTTTCGAGAGCGTGCCAGACAAAAGAGAGCGAGATATGTGGATTCTGTTCCAACTGTTTTCCCTTACGGCTTTCATAATTAGTGTAGAAGATAAACTTCCCGTCATGAAGCCCTTTTAACAGTACGGTACGCGTAGAAGGTTTCCCTTCGGGAGACACCGTACCTACAATGACGGCGGTAGGCTCGTCTACTTCCGCGTCAATCGCCTCTTGTAGCCACCGGCTGAAAAGCCAAAGCGGGTCGCCGGGAAGTTCATTTTCCCTCAACCCGCCTTTCGTGTATTCTTGCCGGATATCTGCAATGTTTATTTTTACCATAAGATTATCTGGCATTTAAATTGTTCGTTCATTACATAGGAACTTCGATCAACAGAATATGTGAATCTTTTAATGTCTCCAGTTCGAAGTTGTTAGTATCATAAATCCCCATTCCGTCACGGCGTTTCATGACTTCACCGTCTACAATGATTTCTCCTTCAATCAGAAAGATGTAGACGCCCGCATGACTTTGGTGTGTATGGTATCCAAGTTTCTTTCCGGCTTCTACTTTGCCGATAGAGAACCAGGCATCTTGCAGAAGGGAAGCGGGAGTGCTTCCGTCGGGCGAAACGATAACTGCCAATTCGTTCGGGCGTTCCAGTTCACTGATATTGAAGTCCTGATAGACAGGGCGTGTGTTCCGTTCTCTCGGCATAATCCAGATCTGGAGAAATTCTACCGGTTCTACGGGACTTGCATTCATTTCGCTGTGGAAGATACCTGTTCCGGCACTCATTGTCTGGATTTCTCCCACGGTGATGATGCGGCTGTTCTTTTTACTGTCACCATGTTGCAGATGTCCTTTCAGTGGAATGGAGACAATTTCCATATTCTTGTGCGGATGCGTCTGGAATCCTTCTCCGGGTGCCACTTTGTCGTCATTCAATACACGAAGTGCACCGAAGTTGATACGGTTGGAATCGAAATATTCATCGAAACTGAAAGTGTGGTAACTATCCAGCCACTCATATTTAGAATGTCCTCTTGTATCTGCTTTATGTATAACTTTCTTCATAATGTTCTCCTTTTTCTTGTTGTTTATATGTCTTATGAACAAAGAGGGTGGGGGAAAGGTTTTATTTCTTCACTTCATTTAGCAAAGGCTTATGGTTGATAAAATCTCTGATATTTTGTAATGTCGTCATTGCGATATTCTCCAGTGCTTCGTGTGTGAAGAAGGCTTGGTGGGAGGTCACAATGACATTGTTGAATGAAAGCAGCCGGGCAAGCACATCGTCGTCGATGATGTGGTCGGACTGGTCTTCGTAGAAATATTCGCTTTCTTCCTCGTACACATCCAGTCCGGCAGAACCGATTTTCTTGTTTTTTAAGCCTTCAATCAAAGCGTTGGTGTGAATCAACTGTCCGCGACCGGTATTGATAATCATCACTCCGTCTTTCATTTTGCTGATAGAGTAGTCATTAATCAGGTATTTGGTAGCTTCGGTAAGCGGACAATGGAGGGAGATGATGTCGGAACTATGGTATAATTCGTCTAATGAAGTATATACGATTTTTTCTTCGCGGGCGAAGTTATAGTCCGGATAAAGGTCGTAGGCCAATATGTTCATGCCGAACCCTTTCAAGATATGGATCAGGATTTTTGCAATCTTTCCCGTGCCGATGATGCCTGCTGTTTTTCCGTGCATATCGAACCCCATGAGTCCGTGAAGGGAAAAGTTTCCGTCCTTGGTACGCCAGGAGGCACGGGGAATTTTCCGGTTGAGGGATAGCATGAGAGCTACGGTATATTCGGCAACCGCATAGGGTGAATAGGCGGGGACACGTACCACCGTGATTCCGGCAGCTGCGGCAGCGTTTAAATCTACATTATTAAATCCTGCACACCGCAATGCCAGTAGCTTTACTCCGTTGGAAGCCATGATGCGGAGTACTTCCGCATCGGCAATATCATTGACGAAAATACAAACTGCATCTACCCCTTGTGTCAGTAATACATTGTTTTTATTCAGATGTCCTTTGTAGTAGCGTATCTCAAATCCGAACTCTTTGTTTTTATCAGTGAAAGAAGATTCGTCATAAGGCTTTGTGCCGAAAAAAGCAATTGTATAGGCCATAATATTTTCTGTTTTTATTCTTACATAATAAACACTGAAATAGGGTGAATTGTTTATCCTTTCCTATGTCTTGAATATAAATCGTTTCATTAGAAACTGTTTGGTTTTTCAATTAAAATAGGGGGATTAATGAAAATAAATGCACAATCATACCTTCTATGTGCAATTATATCGTATCTTTGCGCCCGAAATAATTTAAAAAAGATTTAGATGAGAAAAATTTCCTTGATTGGATTTGTAATGTTAATCGTTTCAATTCCAACTTTTGCCGGAGGTCTTCTGACAAATACTAATCAACATGTGGCTTTCCTTAGAATGTTAGCACGCGGTGCTTCCATTGATATTGACGGTGTTTATTCCAATCCTGCCGGTCTGGCTTTCTTGCCGGGCGACGGTCTTTATCTTTCTTTGAACGGACAAAGTGCTTATCAAACGCGTAATATAGATATGACGTTTCCACTGTTCCCGGAAGACGGGCACAGACGTTATTATAAGGGTAAAGCTTCTGCTCCTTTTATTCCTAGTTTCCAAGGTGCTTATAAAAAAGGAGACTGGACTGTATCCGGTAGCTTCGCCGTTGGCGGTGGAGGAGGAAAGGCTTCTTTCGATGACGGTTTGGGAATGTTCGATTCAATGGTAATGGGACAGATTTATCAAGCTGCAAGTGGCAAAGTTACTCCTAATATGTACACAATCAATAGTGCAATGGACGGAAGCCAGTTCATTTATGGCGTTCAATTAGGCTTGTCATATAAGGTTAACGATTGGCTGGGTGTTTTTGCCGGTGGACGTATGAACTATTTCAGTGGTGGTTATGAAGGCTTTCTGACTGCGAAAGTGAAAGCAGATTTGCCGGGTATGCCGGCAGGTACGGAATTAGCAGGTATCGAATTGGATTGTGACCAGACAGGTTGGGGAATTACGCCTATTCTTGGAGCCGATGTGAAACTGGGTAAATGGAATATCGGTTTGAAATATGAGTTCATGACAAGCTTGAATCTTGAGAATAAGACCAAGAAAGCGGAAGTTCGTCAGATGGGGAATGTAATGGGGGATGAAGGAAATCCGTTGGCTGATTATAAGGACGGTGTAAATACGCCGAGTGATATTCCTGCTTTATTGACTGCCGCCGTTGGTTATGAAATCCTTCCTACACTTCGTGCAACAGTAGAATATCATCATTTCTTCGATAAGGCTGCCGGTATGGCCAATGACAAGCAGAAAGCTTTGAAGCATGGTACACACGAAATTCTACTTGGTGCAGAGTGGGATGTGACTAAACAACTGACGATTAGCGGTGGTTATCAAAATACAGATTATGGATTGGCAGATGATTTCCAGAGCGATATTAGTTTCTCATGCGATTCTTATTCACTTGGTTTTGGTGCCGCAATCAAAATGACGAAGCATTTGACGATGAATGTTGCTTATTTCTGGACAAACTACAAGGACTATAATAAAATGACAGAAACAGCTCTTGGAGCTTCATCAACTACATACAGCCGTACTAATAAGGTGTTCGGTCTTGGTGTAGACTACAAGTTCTAAGATTTCATAATCCGACCTTTATATATAAAGAAGCCGTCTCGGACATTGTCTTGAGGCGGCTTTCTTTATTTTTTTGTCTTAGAAAGAATACTGCACCAGCATATTCAACCGGTTTGCATGGCTCGTTGAAGAACTGAAATCACTGCGCCAGCCTCTCAAGTATTCGACACCGACTTGAAGATTACCGCTTACATTCCAAAAAGCATTGGCTACAAGATATTGCCCTTTGCGATACGAATCGGGGTTTGCACTAGGATAGCCGTTTTCAGAGTAAAGTCTGGATAAACTGTACGTTCCGGAGACAAATACATTCGGCGTAATGTTGTACTGCAATCCTGCATACCAACCCAACATTGGAAGAACCTGCATCTTGCCTTCATTGTCAGGGTCGGGAACAAGGTCAACATTCAGATTGCTTAAATCATTCAGATAAGAACCGATCCCTTTACCATAATTGAATTGTCCGTATGCCTGCAATTTCTTTGTGATATTAAACGTTGTAGAGGCTTGCAGGCCGAATCCGGTCTTTGAGTAAGCCTTATCGTGCACATTGCTCGAATAAGTCATATTGCGGACAATCGCACCTAATTTAATATGGCTGCTGCTGTTCCAGTTGAACTGTGCGGAAGCGGCGAAGTCCGGCATTCGTTGAGTATTGATTGCTACGTCATTGTTGGTCGTGCCGTCTACCGAAGGCATTTCCATAGAAACTCCGAATTTCCAGTTTTTCAGTTTATCGCACATATAACTTAGTTGCGTGGTACGATAGAAAGCTGAACCGTTCGGACCGGCGAAGTCGATAGTAGGAGGCAGGGCCGAAAGGTCCATAAACGAACCGTAGCTGTATCCGATTGTGAAACCGAGGAACTGTGCATAAGCATTTTGCAGTTCGAAGGTCTTTCCGTCGCCACGGAAGTTACCGGCGGTATAAACCACGAAATCACCAAGATGTTTGGTGCGTCCTACCAGTTTGAGAAACAGGGTAGAAGTAGTGATATCCATTTGGAACTGGTTTTTGGCAAAATTACCCTTTCCCGGTCGGCCGATCAATGCCGGATAGAAATCCACATCGTCAACGATTCCATTAAAGTCATACTCTCCCGTAGCACGAACGTAGCCACCGATACCGAGGGCGAATTTTCCCTTTTGGTCGGTAAGCAGGAAGCGAGGCGCGTTCGGGTCATGGAAACGCATCTGCGAACGGTCGTTCATGATACGGATGATTTCATCGCCCGCTTTATCCCGTGAGACAAACATGATCGAATTGGGTTCCTCATCTTCGATGACTACTTTCTTTTGTGCCTGGGCACAGACGGGGAAAACTCCTATCCCCAGTAGCATAGCTACCATTTTAAAGCTTGTTTTCATTATAAGTTAAGTTTTAGGTGAATGCCCAATGAACAACTAAAAAAAGAAATGGTTGAAAGGCCAAAGGAAAAATTGCCAAACTAATCGGAAGAATTGCTATTTATAATGATTCTAAAAAGGCGGATCTTTGTACCGTACCAATTAGATAAAAGAAATACGACGATGGAAAAAGTAGAATTTACTCAAGGAATACTGGCGATGGAATCTGATCTGCATCGCTTTGCATATAAATTAACGTCGGACCGTGACTCTGCCAACGATTTAGTTCAGGATTGCGTATTGCAGGCTTTGGATAACCACGAGAAATTTGCGCACGCCAAGAACTTGAAAGGCTGGATGTTTACAATTATGCGCAATATTTTCGTCAACAACTATCGCCGTACCGTCCGCGAGATGAATATTATAGATGATACGTATTCTATCAATCAGCAAAGTCTGATAGAAGATGAAGACAGCGACAGATTTGAATTTGCTTATGACATGAAGCAATTGTATCGCGTGATACATTCGATCCCCGAAGATATGAAAGTTCCTTTTCAGATGTTCGTTGCCGGATTTAAGTATAGAGAAATTGCCGAGAAATTAGGATTGCCGATGGGGACAGTGAAAAGCCGTTTATTCTTTATCCGCAAGCGGTTGAAGGAAGAACTGAAGGACTTCTCCTGATACAGTTCTTTTTAATTGAGTGATGTGTTTTAAGGTCAAAGTGAATGAGCCTTCCTGTCTGAATGCGAAACTGATGGGGAGGCTTGTTTTTTATTTCCGTGTTTTCCCGGCGTATAGAATCTGATAAGAAGAAAGCGATACTTTCAGTTTTATTTTCTATCTTTGCACCCCGAAAGAATTAAAAAGAGACGTATGATGCCGTGAATAACGGTCGTGTATTCTAGAACACCACGTAAAAAACAGGAATTATGAAAGAGAAAGTATCTGTACCCTTTATGCTGCTGGGCATTCTTTTTAATGTGTGCCTCATTGCAGCCAATCTTCTTGAAACGAAAGTAATCCAGATCGGTAGTCTGACCGTAACCGCCGGATTATTGGTTTTTCCTATTTCTTATATTATCAATGATTGCATCGCCGAAGTTTGGGGCTTCAAGAAAGCGCGCCTTATCATTTGGAGCGGCTTCGCTATGAATTTCTTTGTTGTTGCCCTTGGGCTGATAGCTGTTGCGATCCCTGCCGCTCCTTTTTGGGAAGGGGAGGAGCATTTCGATTTTGTGTTCGGCATGGCACCCCGTATTGTGGCTGCCAGTCTGATGGCATTCTTGGTCGGTTCATTTCTCAATGCGTATGTGATGAGTAAGATGAAAGTGGCCAGCCGGGGACGGCATTTCTCGGCACGTGCCATTCTGTCGACCCTTGCAGGTGAGACGGCCGACTCGTTGATTTTCTTCCCGGTTGCTTTCGGAGGTATCATTGCGTGGCGGGAATTGCTTATCATGATGTGTATTCAGATCATACTGAAATCCATGTATGAGGTTATTATCCTTCCGGTGACTATCCGTGTAGTGAAAGCCATTAAGAAGATAGACGGTAGCGATGTCTACGACACCGATATTTCTTACAACGTGCTGAAAGTGAGAGATATATAATTGAAATAGAGAACATAACCTTACCCTTTTATAACTTTATGAATATGAATAAAGAAAGCGCATTGGTGGTATTCAGCGGTGGGCAGGACTCGACTACTTGTCTGTTTTGGGCAAAACGTAACTTCAAGAAAGTATATGCTTTGAGTTTTCTGTATGGGCAGAAACATGAGAAGGAAGTAGAGCTGGCGCGAGAGATTGCCCGGAAAGCTGAAGTGGAATTTGATGTGATGGATGTTTCCTTCATTGGAAGCCTGGGACATAACTCATTGACGGATACGAGCATGGTAATGGATCAGGAAAAACCTGCGGATAGTTTTCCGAATACATTCGTGCCGGGACGCAACCTGTTTTTCCTGAGCATAGCGGCTGTCTATGCCCGTGAGCGTGGCATCAATCATCTGATAACGGGAGTTTCCCAAACAGATTTCAGTGGCTATCCCGATTGTCGCGATGCGTTTATCAAGTCTCTCAATGTGACGTTGAACTTGGCTATGGACGAGCAATTTGTAATCCACACTCCGTTGATGTGGATTGATAAGGCCGAGACATGGGCTTTGGCGGATGAACTGGGAGTGCTGGATGTGATACGTCATGAGACATTGACGTGTTATAATGGTATCCCGGGGGATGGTTGCGGACATTGTCCGGCTTGTACGTTGCGCCGGGAAGGATTGGAGAAGTATTTAAAAAGTAAGAATCAATAATATCTCTACATAGAGATTAAAATGCATTTTCTGCTGTCACATCCTGCTGTCACAAGAAAGTTCTCATTTATAAAACGGCCGTAAGTTTCGTTTGGAACACGCCGGGTTAAATTAGTTTCAGCAGCTTGAAACAATAGTTTCATCAGTGAGAAACTAAAGTTTCACCGCCTTGAAACTGTAGTTCCAAAGGCTTGAAACTAAAAGTTTCCTATAAGGAAACACTTTGTTTCAAGCCAAGAAACATTCTGAAACCCGTGGGGAACGGATACAGTAGCCGTTGGTTAAGAGTTGAAGGTGATAGGTGATAGATACGGTGATAGGTTGAAAAATGAATCTATCACCACTTAAATGTCTGTTAATAAGATGCTTGGGCCTGTCCGGTGATAGGTGAAAGAGGAAATGCATTTTTTTATCCGAGTAGAGGTTGTAGTTTAACAAGAGTAATGACTGAATTAAAAGACCAACTTTCCTTATTGGGAAGAAAGACCGAGTATAAGCAAGATTATGCTCCTGAAGTACTGGAAGCTTTTGATAATAAGCATCCGGAAAATGACTATTGGGTACGTTTCAACTGCCCGGAGTTCACAAGTCTGTGTCCCATTACCGGACAACCGGACTTTGCCGAAATACGTATCAGCTACATTCCGGAAGTAAAAATGGTAGAAAGCAAAAGTTTGAAACTCTACCTTTTCAGCTTCCGCAATCATGGAGCTTTTCATGAAGATTGTGTAAATATCATCATGAAAGACCTTATTAAACTGATGAACCCCAAATATATCGAAGTCACGGGAATCTTTACTCCGCGTGGAGGCATCTCTATCTATCCGTATGCCAATTACGGTCGTCCGGGAACGAAGTTCGAACAAATGGCGGAACATCGGTTGATGAATCGGGAATAATAAAAAAGGCTTGTCAAACATCGGCATTGCTTATGCGGCACTTCTTGAGGAAATGGATAAAAGGCTGGATGATTTAATGAATGGTTTAATATTGTAGAAGATATTTCGGAAAAATAATCTTGTAGAAGAATACCTGATGTAGTAAAGAAGTTATCTGAAGAATTAGGTGTATATTTACGGAAAAATTATGCTCAACGTCTTTCTTTTAAAGAGACGGGGGAAATCGTTCCTTGGCCGGATGAAGTTCTATAATAAATTATTTAATCCATTAAATTTATGAAACATATTTTTATGCTATGGAAAGTACTAATGGTTTGCCTGTTGTTAGCAAATCCGTTAGCGTCTTATGCTGATTTTCAACCTTCTTATTCAACGGCAGGTTTTTATTCGCTGCCCAATACCGGTCGCACGGTGTATGATATGAATCCCGCCTGGCGTTTCTACAAAGGGAAGATAGAAGGTGCCGAACAGAAAAACTTCGATGATAAGAAATGGGATATCGTATCCTTACCTAATGGGATAGAATATCTTCCGGTTGAGGCTAGCGGGTGTATTAATTACCAAGGCGAAATATGGTACCGGAAACATTTCACACCTGATGAAGCCTGGAAGAACAAACAATTGTTTCTTCATTTTGAAGCTATAATGGGGAAATCAAAAATATGGGTTAACGGTAAACTGCTGAAAGAGCATTTCGGAGGCTTTCTGCCTGTTATTGTTGATGTATCTTCTGCCCTGAACTTTGGTGAAGATAATGTGGTCACGGTGTGGGCTGATAATAGTGACGATCCTTCCTATCCTCCCGGTAAGACGCAGGAAACACTGGATTTTGCTTACTTTGGCGGGATCTATCGTGACTGTTGGATGATAGCTCACAACCGCGTATTTATTACCGACCCCAATTATGAAGATGAAGTAGCAGGCGGCGGGCTGTTTGTTTCTTATGATAAAGTGTCGCGGCAATCGGCTTTGGTAAATCTGGATGTGCATATACGTAATACTTCGGGAAAGTTCTTCAGTGGAAAAGTCAGCTATGAACTGTATGACCGTGATAACCGTCTTGTGCTTTCAACAGAGAAACGATTGTCCGTGGGCAATGAGCATGCGGCAAAAGTGGCCTCTCGTATGAAGGTTGACAGTCCTCATCTTTGGTCGCCCGACAGTCCTTATCTCTATCAGTTGCACGTCTATGTGAAGGATAAAGCCGGCAGCATTGTTGACGGATATCGTCGTCGCATTGGTATCCGGAGTGTGGAGTTTAAAGGAAAAGACGGTTTTTGGCTGAACGGTGAACCGTATCCCTATCCGTTGATTGGGGCTAATAGACATCAGGATTATGCTGTGATAGGCAATGCCTTGTCTAATAACCTGCACTGGCGCGATGCAAAGAAATTACGCGATGCAGGGTTGCGTGTTATCCGTAACGCACATTATCCGCAAGATCCTGCTTTTATGGATGCGTGTGATGAGTTGGGACTCTTTGTTATTGTCAATACTCCGGGATGGCAATTCTGGAATGATGAACCTATTTTTGCCCAAAGAGTATATAGTGATATCCGTAATATGGTTCGCCGTGACCGCAATCATCCTTGTGTGTGGATGTGGGAGCCGATTTTAAATGAAACCTGGTATCCGGCAGAGTTTGCTAAAAATGTGGTAGATGTACTGAATGAGGAATATCCTTATCCATATTGTTATGCCGGCTGTGATGTTACGGCACGTGGACACGAACATTTTCCGATCCATTTCACTCATCCGGTAATGGGGGGAGGAGGGGCCTTTAATACGGAGACTTTGAATCCCGATGTTTGTTACTTTACCCGGGAATGGGGAGATAATGTGGATGACTGGTATTCGCATAATTCTCCGAGTCGTGTGAACCGTGTCTGGGGAGAAGTGCCGATGTTGATACAAGCGCAGGGATATGCAAACCCCGATTATAAATATACGTGCTATGATGTACTGTATAGAACTTCCAGACAGCACATGGGAGGTTGTTTGTGGCATTCCTTCGATCATCAGAGGGGATATCATCCCGATCCGTTTTATGGAGGAATTATGGATGCGTTCCGGCAACCGAAGTTCTCTTATTATATGTTCTGTTCGCAACGTCCTGCGGAGGAAAACAAGGAACTGATTGCAGATAGCGGTCCTATGGTGTATATTGCGAATGAGATGACTCCTTTTTCTCCGAAAGATGTTACGGTGTATAGTAACTGTGAAGAAGTTCGTCTGACTTTCTGCAAGAATGGCAAGCAGCATATTTATCATAAACCAATCGATAAGGCTGGAATGCCATCGCCTGTTATAACCTTTAGCGATGTTTTTGATTTTATGTATGATAAGCAATTGTCGCGAGGAAGAAAACAGGCCGATTCGTATCTTCTGGCAGAAGGTCTGATAGCCGGAAAGGTGGTTGCAACACATAAGGTGATGCCGGCCCGCCGCCCCTCTAAAATACTACTTTGGGCGGATGACGAGAAGGTGAGTATGAAAGCGAACGGTTCGGATATCATGACTGTAATAGCTGCTATTGCAGATGATAATGGGAACATCAAACGATTGAATAATTATGAAATAACCTTTGAAATAGAAGGTCCCGGACAACTGATTGCTGACAGTAAGACGTTTACAAATCCGGCTCCGGTTCGTTGGGGAACTGCGCCTGTATTGGTAAGATCTTCTACTGTTCCGGGAGAAATCAAGGTGCGTGCATCCGTGGTATGGCAAGGCAAACATACTCCGGTTTCGGCAGAGTTGATTATTCCGACTTATCAGGCGGAGCATATTTTGCTGGCAGATAAAAAGGAACTGGAACAATTGAATTCTGTTTCCGGACAGAAAGCAATGAGCACTGATTTTAAGGGACAGAACGGAAACAGCTTGAAGCGACAGCAGAAAGTCAGCCGCTCGAAGTTAAAAGAGGTGGAAAAACAACAAAGTGATTTTGAATGATAATGTAAAAGAATCAATATATAAAGAATAATCTATGAATTTCCCCCAATCATACATTTGGATATTGTAAGATTGGGGGAACTCATTTAATTGGATTTCACTTCTTTTCTCTCTCCATTCGCCTGTACTGCATATATCTTCATGCTATCATTCCAAGGAATGGATGCCGGAATATCAAATGAGAAGAAATTAGAGAAATACATTATCTCACTACCTTTTTTTACTTCAAATGCGACAGCTTCATCACCCGAACTTATTGTAATATGTTGCCCGGAACGGGTATATGTTACATTCTTTGTAATCTTCTGGTCATTCTTGAACTGTGTATAATAGCCTACATCACCTACCTGATATTGTTCAATACCCACATCATTATTCTTTCTGTCTTCAAGATAATAAAATGCATGTTTAGGTGCAGGAAACTGGCTCATGTAGCTTACTGCTTCGGCAATCATGGTTGGTGTCACATTGTAGTTCCATTTACCATACTGTTCAATCTCCACATTATTTACCGGTTCGAGGAATCCCCACATCCTGAAGAATTCAGTCAGATTCTCATTGGCAGCCTTACTTGCCATCTTTGCAAAATGTAACTGACCTGCTCCCGGATTAGATTCAACAATACGATCTTCCCGCAAGAGTTTGAAGAGTTTCTGCCAGAAATCTGTTTTATAGCCACAACGATGATAATAATTCCAAAGTTGCCAGTTCATACGCATATGTATTTCCGTATCCTCATTCTGATGAGTGGCGCTACCCATATTCCACCAAGCTTGTTTATCAACAAAACGGGCTTTTGCCAACGCGCTTAATTCCGATCCTCTCGAACAATATTTTCCCAGTTTAAACAGTATGTAATTTGAGAAAAGATTATTGGATGACTCTGTTGAACCGGGCCAGTTGATGGCACGCTGGTGAATATGTCCTATTTCGTGAGCCGGTCCCCAGGCATTGTCTTTAGCAGCCATCACGTTATCATAAAGCAAAATATTATTGAGATAAGTATATAAGAATCCAATCCTATAATCTGATGCCCACATATAGCTACCTTCCGGAGAGATGGCAAACAAATGATTGTTGACCTGCGATGGGCGGACGTCATCAATACCCATCAGTTCCTGTTGCCAACTAATGATATTATCCCAAAGATTAATGGCAGACAGTATATCGTAGGGAACAGCCTGCATCATCTTATCTCGATGGAAGTAGAACATAATTCTTTCACCACGTATGCAGAAATACTTATAAGTAGCTTTATTTATAAGCTCTTTATATTTATCATTAGTCTTATCCGTTTTTACATCAAAGAATCCGCTGACATATCCGCTACCTAAAGGAATATGTATCTTCACAGGTTTTGCATTGATATCCTGCAAGTTAGTGTTATACATAAGGAACAACATCCCTCGCTGTGTAAATCCAAGTTTATTGACTCCTTCTTCAAGGAAACGGGTTTCTCCGCTTGTTGCTGTTTGCACATAGTCGCCGGACTTTTCTTCACCGATGCATTGAATAGACAAACTCTGTCCATGGGTGTCACCTACCAACACAATGACCGAATCTCCGGCTTCCACATAAATACCCGTAGGATTGTCTAAGTTACTGTATCGTTTGGTCATCAGTGTTTCTGCCCATTCCTCTACATTACTGTAAGGGTGATAATCTTGTATACGGAAAGACTTTTCCCATTCGTCATATGTGTTTCTCTTTAATTGAATGGCTATATTGGCAAAATAGCCGGGAAGTGCATTTATCTGTGCATCGGTAGCTTCATCTCTCACCTCCGTACAAGTTATATCTGTAAAAACGCCCAGCAATTGTGCGTCAAGTTTCTTATCCGGATTCTTTTGATAGAACTCCATTTCATCACAACTTACAAAGTCTCCCAAGCCGGAATGAACCTCAAATTTTATTTTAGTAGCTTTCTTCAAACTCTGAGTAAACACCACACGGCTTGAAGCATTCTGCATCTTAAAATCGAATGAACCGTACTTCGTATATTCGGGAGCATCTTCTGTTGCCGTGTAAATATCCAATTTGCCAAAATTACCATTTCCACTACGGGTGTGATAAATCAAGTAATCTATGTCTTTTGTGCCATCAAAAAAATATTCGAGAGTAACAGGAAAATTAGCCTTTTGATTCCAAATTGAATGATAGGGGGTTCCACCAAACTTGCCATCAAAAGAGTTCTCGATTCCTTGTCCCGGCTGGTGCTCACTATCTTTTCCTCCATTGGGAGATATTTTCAAATCACCTTCTATCTCTACATCCGAAACACCGGAATCTTTAGCATTTTGTGTAACTGAGCATAATGCTCTTATCTTGTCGTCTTTAGTATATATGTAAGTGAATGTGACAGTACGTGTTTCATAATATGGGTTGGCATCTACCGTATATTGGTATTCTTTATCTGTCAGCGCACGGGTGGCAGGAACAGTTTTGATCCAATCACTGTTTTCCGATTGCTCTATTGTGTATTCTATATTCGAAGTGACAATAATGGAAAGAGGACCGCCGGCCGCATCGATTATCGGATTGGGATTCTTGACAAGGATAGCAGGACCGTACCCTAATTGACGTACTTGAATAGTATAGTTTTGCACAGAACTCTTTAATGTGATTTCTGCAGAGCGTACGTCCGGTTCTTCATTGGCATGTACCAATACTTTCACCGCGGGCGAAGAACTCGACATGTCTTTTGCTGCGACACACCAGTCCTGATTTGATGAGACTACCCATGCGTCTGCGGCCAGATTAGTTTCCACAGGTATTACAAGCGATGATTGTTTTTGATCGAAATCCTGTTGTAAATACTCCTCTTTTATTGTGAATACAGGAGTTTTATCACCCGGTTCATCATCGCTGCAAGCCAGGAACAAAGAAGAAAAGATGAGAGAAGTAATCCCCCATAGTAAGAACAGATATTGCTTCATAAAGTATTGTATCATCAAAAGATTATTCAAAGTTAACCATAAAAGTTAATGAGAGAGAGAAAACATTCTCTCTCTCATTAAAATATTACTTAGGAGAAAAATCAGTCTGTGCTCATCCAGAACTCTGCAAATGCAAAACTGTTTCCTACTGACGTTTTATCTACTTGTACCCGCAAATATTTAAATGGTTTGCCGACGAATACCGGCGATGTATATTTTGCTTTTGTTGCCGTTGGTAGATTTTCTGTAACCGTAGTGATTTTACTGAAGGCAGTACCGTCCGGACTACCGAGAAGTGTATACTGCAGAGGAGCGCCATTATTGTTGTTATGACGTATTTGATATCCTATTGATACTGCTGTGGATTCTTTCGGCAGAGCAATTTGAATCCAGTGAGGCATTGGTGCTACTCCGCTCCAGTTACTATGGTAATACGTATCTTCTTTTCCGTCGAGCATTTCAGCAATAGAACCTTCATTTGTCGGATCCGGGAAAATACTAATCATATTTTCTTTCAGGTCGACTTTGGTTAATTTGCTTGCATCAGGTACATAAGAGATAGCATATAACGATGTATTTCTTTCTGCATCGATAACAAATTGTGGTTTAGTGCATGAAGACAAACAAATCGGAAGCACATAATTACCATAACTCAAACCGGTACGGTCTACTTCAATATTCGCCTCTTTTACACTTTCCATATCGTTGGTAAAGTTGACAGTTGTCTCCAGCGTGTAAGCAGTAGAAGGTAACATTGCATAATCACATTCGTTTGCTGCATTATATTCGTCTAACAATTTCGAATCGATAGTTAATTCACAAGAGAAGTCCCATTTGCTTGGAATAGGAATTTCCAATGGCAAAGTGAAATTCATTTTAATAGGGCCGTTGTCCGAGAAAAAGTTTTGAGTATAGCCGCTCTTTGAAAAGAAAACTGTCGGAGTTTGTACATTTGGCTTAATAAAAACCTTTCCTAATTTTGAATTGATAGAGTCCTGTGAATTTTCCAGTTGCAATGGTAGCACATACTCTTCACCGGCATTCAAGGCGGGAAGCCCGTCAATCAGTTCCGTTTTCAGAGTAATATCCATAGTCTTATACAGTTCATCTGCAGCAAAAGTAAATTTTCTATCGCCATTCAATTCATAGCAAGTGGTGGGAATGGCTTTGTATTTTACTCCCTGTTCTGCATTATATATAGCCAATGCAGCATCATCCAACGTTCCTATACTTACTTCCGTCACTGCGTTGAGTTCTGAGCCTCCCTTGTTTATCACAACCTGGTAGTTGGCATCTTCCCCTGTGTTATATACACTTACAGGTATTTCGCCACTATTTCTGAAATAAAGTATAGTACTGAAATCATCCAGAAATTCATCCTTGCCATCTTCGCACGCAGTCTGCGTTAAAAGGAAGGCAGATACGAACGACACTAATAATATATTTTTTCTCATAAATATTTTCTTTTTATTAATAAAGTGGTTTTATGTGTATTTCTCACTACCATCCATAGTTTCTGGTCAGTAATTTATTACGATCCAATTCACGCTGAGAGAACGGATAGAGATAGTGGTTGGATTTAAACACGCGTGTTTCAAATACGGTTCTTTTCCAAAATCCGTCAGGAGTTACTTTCGTATCATTACCTTCCAGCGGACAGGTTGCATCCATACCATACATCGGACCATTATCCGTTTGTTCCGCAATCATCCAAGTACGTGTGTCGAAATAGCGATGTCTTTCAAATGCCAGTTCCACACGACGTTCTTTACGACAAAGTTCAATCAGTTCGTCCACGGAAGCATTGGGATATACACTTGTAATCGGAGTCAATCCCGCACGGTCGCGCAAATCCGCCCATTTTTCCATTGCCAGTTCTTCATATCCTGCCGGCAAAGCAACATTCCTCTTCTTACATTCCAGAACAGATTCGATGAAGTTCAGATACATCTCTCCGAGACGGAATACCGGGAATGTCAGATTACCCCATTGTCCATCACCGGAGTTCAGTGTATGGTCATAAAAACGATTGCACAGGTAACCACTCTTAGGATAGTCGTGGCTCTTGTTACCATTACCTCCTTTGGCAAAAGAGATCATTGTGCTGCCAGCACCATGCAACCAATAGTTACCTCCAAAGAAAACAGTGATATAAAAACGAGGTTCACGATCTTTATACATGTTAGGAGCAGTGATATTGTAGTTCTTAAAGTTGCTCCATCCTTTTGCCGGATATTCCCAGTCTGATTTTTGCAGTTCTTCTTCCTTGCTGTATCCTGAAGCATTGTCTATTATCGGATCACCTGATGCTTCATACCCTATAATAGGATAGCGTCCGTTGTTCATCGCATAAGCATCTACCTGTTGCTGTGTAGGACCTACACCACCGTATGCAGTACCGGGTAATCCGGTGGGAGCTGTATTTACTCCCCAACTATATCCGCTATTGTAACGGTCTGTCCAGATCAATTCACTATTCCAGTTCACATGGGTGATACCATAATAATCTTCATACGGATCACCGTTACCTGCACGATAAAGTTCGTAATCAGTATCGTCTAACAAGACTTTAGCAGCCTTTGCTGCTTCCAACCATTTATTGGCATCGTATGTTTGCGGGAAAAGATCCACTCCCGAAAGTTCGGGGAACTTGTCTGTTACTGGGTTCTTTACCGTACGATATAGAGCATTACCGTTGAACAAGTCGCGTGCCGAATAAAGTTTCAGACGTGAAATGACTGCATAACAGGTACCTTTAGTCGCTAAACCGTATTTACTGGTCGACAGCCCCTTCTGAACAGGTACAGCACTACTTTCGGCACATGCAGTAAGTTCACTGACTACATAATTTACACACTCTTCCCATGTGTTACGAGGACGGTATAATTCTTCTGTAGAAGCTGCAAAGTCCAGTAATTCGTCTCCAATCAGGAAAATAGGTCCATAATCGCACATCATACTAAAATAGTAGTAGGCACGGGCAAAGCGCGCCTGCCAATACCATTCGTCAAGTTGTTCCTGGGTAGCCAGAGGGTCTGAGCATTTATATACATTCTGCATGAAAATATTACATTCACGGATACCTTTATAGTATTTGTCCATTTTGTAATAAGGTACATTTGAGGCATTCCATGATCCGAAGTTCATAGAACGGTAACCACGGTCATAAGTAATGGTACATTCGTCCGATGCTCCCAAATAGGGCTCATTATCTCCAATGAATCCTCCATTGTAGTTAGGAAGAAATGACATAGCATTGAGCCAATACTGCTTGATCGTATTTCTTGACTCCCAGATTTTTTCGAAAGTCAGTTTTTCGTCTTCTTGCCTGTCGAGGAAATCTTCACATGAAGATAACAACATCGCGCCGGTAGCGAAGCATAACAGATAAAGTGATTTTATTTGAAGTTTCATAAGTTATACAGTTATAAGATTTAGAAATTAGCATTGAAGCCGATAGTGATCACTCGATTCAACGGATAGCCGGAACCTTCTCCTCCACCTTTTTCAGGATCCCACATATCGAATGGAGCAAATGTGAGCAGGTTACTTCCCGACACATAAAAGCGGAAAGACTTAATGAATGTTTTACTTGTCAACGATTTGGGAAGTGTATAACCAATCTCCATATTCTTCAATCGTATGAAAGAACCGTTGCGTTGCCACCATGTGGAAGTTTGAGTGTTGTTAGATGCTCCGGCACCTCCGCTACCATTGCTGAGGCGCGGGTAGAGTACATTTGCATTCTGTTCGGGGGTATTAGTGGACATCCATACATTGTTGTATATATTTTCGTTCACAGCCGAACGTTCCAAGTTTCCTGAAGAGAAAAGACTCTTAACTGATGATCCGCTTAAGAAGAAACTTGTGCGAGCCGCTCCTTGAAAGAATACATTGAAATCCCAGTTCTTCCATTGTGCCGTAGCGCCGAAACCGTACATGATTTCCGGTAAGTTAGTATATCCGATAGCGATTTGGTCTTGAGAGTTGATAACTCCGTCACCATTGATATCCTGATATTTAATATCACCTACACGGTATTCTCCGAAACTTTGTACAGGGCTGTTGTCTATTTCTTCCTGACTCTGGAATAACCCTAAGGCTACGAGTCCGAAAGGCTGCATGGAACCACCTGAACCAAAAGGTTTGCCTATTCTGTTTTGGTATTTATATTCCCAGTCTGGTTCGTCGTTGTTCTTCAATTTGTTACGATTATATGTAAAGTTACCTCTTGCCGTTACATAAACATTACCTATCTTCTGTGAGTATTCGATATTACTATCGAAACCCTGGTTCAGTGTTTCACCGATATTGACATAAGGGATAGTGGAAATACCGACAATGGCAGGCAATCCGGCACGTTGCAGGAAGATTCCGGTACGTTCTTCACGGAAGTAATCGGCCTGTACTTTAACCTTGTTGAATAAAGAGAATTCGATACCGACGTTCAATTTCAGAGCTTCTTCCCAAGATGCGTTCAGGTTTTCAACTTCACCAATACGAATACCATCACCTCCTTGGTTGGCACTTTGACCGTATTGCCAGTTTCCTCCTGTTACAATAGAAGATTCATATACCCATCTTCTCTGTCCGCCGATGTCATCATTACCTACTTTACCGTAAGAAGCTTTTAACTTTAACATATCAACAGTGTTAGTTATAGGTTCAAACCACTTCTCGTTAGACATCATCCAACCGATAGCTGCTGCAGGGAAAAAGCCAAAACGATGTCCGCGTGCAAAGTTTTCGGAACCGTTATAACCGACATTTACTTCAGCAAAATATGTATCTTTGAATGCATAAGTAACACGTCCTGCCAAACCTTGGTTTTTATAAGGAAGTGCAGCGTCTCCGCTACCGGCCTGTGTGTTAGTATGTATTTTCTGATTGTATAGTAACAATGCGCCTACACGATGTTTTTCTGCAAACAAACGGTTGTAGTTCAATGAGCCTTCCAAATAACGTGTCATCGTTCCGCTACGTCCGATTGCGAATCCCAAAGACTCACTTCCGGTATGTACGGGGTCCCATTCACCGTCACCATTATTATCGTCATAAATCAGATTGCCTTGGTCGTCTCTCCCACGGGCATGATAGAAAGTCGGTGTTTTGGAGCGGCGTTGCAATGTAGTGTTCCACGCATCCCATGAGAATTTCAAGTTGGCAGTTAATCCCTCCAACGGTTTCCAAAGTTTACCGATATCTTGCGTAACGCCGACAAGTGCTTGTGCCGAGTTCCAGAACTGTTCACGGTATCCGGAGTGAACCAGCATATTCCATGGGTTGAAACCGGAATCGGTAGAAGGTCCTGAAAGTTTTCCATCAGAGTATTCTATCGGGAATGCATTAGGGGAAGCATTGAACGTATATCCCCAAATGTCGTTATCGTTGTCACCAAATCCGGGACCGAACGATTTTTCATAGATATTAGCCAGATTGACATTCAGCACTGTGCTTTTGGTCAGGTTGAGGTCTATATTGGCACGGAAGTTGAATTTGTTGTAATTAATAGATGAATCGTATCCATATATGTTTCCTGCATTTTTGTAGATAGAGCTTTCATTATAGAAAGAGCCTGAAACATAATATTTCACGATGTCTCCACCACCGGTGATACTTAGATTTACTCGTTGATTTTCAGCCATGTCGTCGAACAAAGCATCAAACCAGTCTACATCCGGGTAGAGATCGGGGTCACTATGTTCTCTATATTTCTGCATGACTTCGTCCGAATAATACTTGGTTGAAGAAGCTTCATTGTAAAGTTCCGCCCATCTTGCTGAGTCGAGCATCTTCGGACGTTTGGTAGGACTGGTAAAACCAAACTCTGTGCGTACATTGATTGCCGGCTTACCTTCTTCTCCCTTTTTAGTAGTAATCAAGATTACTCCGTTGGCACCTCGTACACCATAAACGGCAGAGGCCGAAGCATCTTTCAGAATGGAGAATGAAGCGATATCGTCTGTATCTACCAGATCAAGATCACGTTCGATGCCATCTACCAGCACTAACGGAGTGGAAGTTCCCTTAAAGGAAGATACACCACGAATGTAGAAATCCGCGGCACTATTTTTGCCGGGCTCTCCCGAACGGGTCATAGCCACAACACCGGATAACTGACCTGCCAACACATTTGAAATTGATGCTCCGGGAACTTTCAGTTTTTTGATGTCTAGCGTTGAGATAGCCCCAACAACACTTTCTTTTTTCTGGCTACCATATCCGACAACAACAACTTCGTCCAATACTTCAGTATCGGGTTGAAGAGTGACATTGATACTCTTTTGGTCTATGATTGCAATTTCCTGCTTCTTCATACCGATATAAGAGAATTCAAGTACTCCACCTACACCTTCTATCGTGATAGAATATTTACCGTCTATATCGGTCACAGCACCTACCGAACTGTTTTTTAGCCAAACAGAAGCTCCAATAATAGGTTCATTGGTATCGCCATCTCTTACTACACCGGTAATAACACGCTTTTGCTTTTTCTGTTGAGTCGATTCAACAATTTTAGTAGTAGATTCTCCTTTCACATCCTTCCATTCCTCTGCTGCAGAGGAAGAAAGCGGACAAAGAAGCAATGACAGAACAGTATACTTCAAATACCGTTGTTTACAAAAAAAATGAAATTGTCTCATGCTTTTTCTTTTAGATTTAACATTTGGTTAATTGTAGATTGAGTTAAAGGTTGAATATGTTCTTGCAGAACTTATTACATGTTCTAAATTAAGAGTTGTTTTTCACATCATATTACATTGGTTAATTAGGTTATATTTATAATAGGCAACAAATTTTATGCGCAAAGATAACTATTTATTTGAATAACACGCAAGAATGCATATTATTTTCTTTATGAATTAAAAAAAATATTTTCGCCTTGTGTCATTCCCGAATCCCCCAATAAGCATTTTATTGTGATTAGTATATAAAATAGGTATAATATACTACATGGATTATTAAGATAATTAATTGAATATCAATACTTAAGGAGCTTATCTCGGTAGAACAATAGTACCATAATCTTCTATCCGACCGCTTCACAAGGGTTTCTCATGCAACCGTGTACTATCGGAGTCATCCTAAAAAACTTGATAATGAGGTTGTAGACATGTAATAAGTTCTGCAAGAACTAAATAAACTAACTACTTCTTCCATATATAACAAATACATACTAAATTACTCATTCCCTCATATTTACAAACTATATGATATTCGGCAAATGTCTCTCTTTGGGAATAATTATTGTTGAGTAGAGCGCAGTTTCATATTATCTTAGCTCAGTATTTTAAACCATGAATATTCCTGTATGTATACAGGAAAATCATGAAAGAGGGTAGTACTTCATTCCTCTGTGATTTGTTCGTTAAGTATTACTCATGATGATACGGTCCGCCATTCAGTATCGTCATTGCCCGATAAATCTGCTCCACGAATATTAATCGGATCATCTGATGCGAAAAAGTCATTTTCGACATTGAAATTTTTTCGTTTGCTGCTTGATATACCTTTTCTGAAAATCCATAAGGGCCTCCGATAATGAAAACTAGCCGCTTGTTGACTGTGTTCATTTTTCGTTTCATATAATCGGCAAATTCGAGAGAACGCATCTCTTTTCCATGTTCATCAAGTAATACGATTACGTCTCCCGGTTGGAGTGATTTCAATATCAGTTCTCCTTCTTTTTCTTTCTGCACTTCCATTGAAAGGCTTTTTGTGTTTTTTAGTTCGGGGATTACTTCCATATCAAAAGTAATATAGCGTTTGGTGCGCTGAATATAGTCATTAATGGCAGTTATATAGTGTTGTTCTACGGTTCGTCCAACGACGAGCAGGATTGTTTTCATACGTCTGTTATTCTGATTAATGCACAAAAATAGGCATTTTTTATGTTATTCTGCAATTAATGATTACCTTTGCCTATCATTAGTTGAAAGTTTAAGGCTTTAAACTTCAACTTTAAAGCTTGTATTTATGAAAAAACGAGTGCTTGTAGGAATGACCGCTTTGCTTCTTTCTATCTCGTTGCTTATGGCGCAAGAGATACCGGCAGGAGTGATTACGGCATTTAAAAGAGGAAGTTCGCAAGAGCTGAGTAAGTATATGGGGGGCAAGGTAAACTTGGTGCTCCAGGGTCGCTCGACAAACGTTGACAAGCAGAAAGCAACAGCTATGATGCAAGATTTCTTTACGGAGAATAAAGTCAGCGGATTTAACGTAAATCATCAGGGAAAACGGGATGAATCGAGTTTCATTATTGGTACATTGGCTACTACCAGAGGAAACTTCCGTGTAAACTGCTTCCTGAAGAAAGTGGAGAATCAATATTTAATACATCAAATAAGAATTGACAAAATCAATGAATAAGGAAAAAGAACTGATCGACAAGCTGATCGATCTTGCTTTTGCAGAAGATATAGGGGATGGGGATCATACCACCCTTTCATGTATTCCCGCTACTGCTATGGGAAAATCAAAATTGCTTATCAAAGAGGCCGGTGTGCTGGCAGGTATAGAAGTAGCCAAAGAAATTTTCAATCGTTTCGATCCTACGATGAAAGTCGAGGTATTTATCAACGATGGAACGGAAGTGGAACCGGGTGATGTGGCAATGTTGGTAGAAGGAAAAGTGCAGTCACTACTTCAGACTGAACGCCTGATGCTGAACGTGATGCAACGTATGAGTGGTATAGCGACAATGACCCGCAAATACGCTAAGAAATTGGAAGGTACCCGTACTCATGTGTTAGATACGCGTAAGACAACTCCCGGAATGCGTATCCTCGAAAAAATGGCAGTAAAGATTGGCGGTGGTGTAAATCATCGTATCGGACTTTTCGACATGATTCTCCTGAAAGATAATCACGTGGATTTTGCCGGAGGTATTGATAAAGCTATTACCCGTGCCAAAGAATATTGTAAAGAAAAGGGCAAAGATCTGAAAATCGAAATTGAAGTTCGGAACTTTGATGAACTGCAACAAGTTCTCGACTTGGGTGGTGTGGACCGTATTATGTTTGATAACTTCACTCCTGAAATGACGAAAAAGGCAGTAGAGATGGTAGCAGGTAAATATGAGACCGAATCTTCTGGCGGTATTACTTTTGATACTCTTCGAGACTATGCCGAATGTGGCGTAGACTTTATTTCGGTAGGAGCTTTGACTCATTCGGTGAAAGGGCTGGATATGAGTTTCAAGGCATGCTGATTATAAGCGGTAAACGATAAACAGTAAACGGTGAACGATAAACAGTCAATGGTGAATACTTTGCAGCACGGTAGTGTATAGTGCTGTTCATTGTTTACCGTTTATCGTTCACCTTTTCTTTTTCTCCATTTATTATTTATCGTCTCTTTAACTTCTTTTAGCAATATTCATTGCAGCATTCCTCAAATTCTTGCGTCTAATGGACAAACGACGCAGACATACGTTCGATTTTTAAAAAAGGTAATTGACTTGGAAAACGAGATAGAACTGATAAAGGGCTGTCGGGCAGGAAAGGATTCAGCCCGAAAGGAACTTTACACTCTCTATTCCAAACAGATGCTGGCGGTATGTTTCCGCTATACGGGCGATATGGATGCAGCGCACGATGTATTGCATGATGGTTTCATTAAGATTTTTACCAACTTCTCGTTTCGGGGCGAATCTTCGCTTAGCACATGGATTACCCGGGTAATGGTCACCCAGTCGCTCGATTATTTGCGGCGTGAGAAACGAGTCAGTCAGTTGGTGGTGCATGAAGATGAGCTTCCCGACATACCTGATATATCGGACTCGGGAGGAGGGGCTGGAATCTCAGAGGAACAATTAATGGCTTTTATTGCCGAATTACCGGATGGATGCCGAACCGTTTTCAACCTTTATGTGTTTGAAGAGAAGTCACACAAGGAGATAGCCAAGATGCTTCATATTAAAGAGCACTCGTCTACTTCGCAGTTACACCGGGCCAAGTATTTATTAGCAAAAAGAATTAAAGAGTATAGAAATCATGAAGAAAGAAAATGATGAAATAACCGATCTGTTTCGCACTCGTCTCGCTGATGCCGGGATGAATGTCCGGGACGGCTTCTGGGAAGAACTCTCACAGGAGATTCCTGTGGCTTGCCAGCAACGTCGTCGGTTACTACTCTTCCGTGTAGCAGCTGCGGCATCTGTGTTGCTTGTCTTGGCGGCTTCATCGGCTACCTTCTTATATCTTTCTCCAAAAGAGGAAATGGAAGAAGCATTTACCAAGATAGCCGTGGCGAACGGAGGGCAGTTGGACGGAGATGGAATACGTGTCAATCAACTACCGTTGCCGGTAGAACCAGTGTTGCCGAAACCGGCTCCTAAATCTTATGGAATGTTGTCTCAATACACAGAAGAAGATTCGCTTTCCATTACCTTCTCTATGTCGTTCTCTTTCTCGGCTACGACTTCCACCGGAAATGGAAACCGATATGGAAACCAAGGCCATAATGGCTATTGGCAGGCAACGAATGGTAATACGGAATCATCGGATTCGCGAAAAGAACAATATGAAACGGGCGAATCAGTAGTCCGGAAGATCTCTACAAAGAAAAACCGCTGGGCGATGAAAGCCCAAGTTGGTACGGCACTTCCAGCAGAGGATGGCGTCTATAAAATGCCGGTTTCTGTAGGTGTAACCGTAGAACGGAAATTAAATGATTATCTGGGTATTGAAACCGGATTGCTTTATTCAAATCTTCGCTCGGCAGGGCAGCATTTACATTATCTTGGTATTCCCGTCAAAATTAACGTGACATTGTTGGATACAAAAAAAGTTGACCTTTACGCTACAGTAGGAGGAATTATAGATAAATGCATTGCCGGTGCACCGGACAACAGTTTCAAAGAAGAACCTGTCCAATTGGCTGTGACCGCTGGTATTGGAATTAATTATAAGATAAATGATCGCCTCGCGCTTTTTGCCGAACCGGGTGTTTCTCATCATTTCAAAACTGATTCGAAACTAGCTACGGTACGCACGAAACGGCCGACTAATTTTAATTTGCTTTGCGGACTTCGCATGACGTATTAATCCTTGAAGAAAATGAAAAAAACACTTGTAATGCTGTTGGCTATTTGCCTGATTGTATCCTTTACTGGGTGCGGCAGCGAAGAAATGGATTATAACAATCCGGATGTTACCCTTTTTGTGAAGCAATTGAAGACGGGTACGTATAAGATGAAGAATGACAAAGGAGTGGTGGAGGTCCCTCATTTTACGGAAGAGGATATTCCCGAACTTCTGAACTATGCGGAAGATCTGACTATTATTCCTTCTTTCCCGTCGGTTTATAATATGAATAATGGTAAAATCCGTTTAGGTGAGTGTATGCTTTGGGTGATTGAATCTATTCGTCAAGGTACACCTCCGTCGTTGGGTTGCAAAATGGTGTTGGCTAATGCCGAGAATTATGAAGCACTCTATTTCCTGACAGACGAAGAAGTACTTGATGCTGCCGCTTGCTACCGTCGTTGGTGGGAAGAAAGACAATACCCGAAGACGCGGTGGACGATTGACCCGTGTTACGATGAACCGCTTTGTGGTACAGGGTATCGCTGGTGGTAAAAAAGAGGAGAATCTTCGGGAAATAAAAAAACAATAAAAATGAGGAAACGTTTATTTATATCGGCAGTATCACTGCTGCTGACAGTGGTATGCTATGCCCAGTGGTCTGTACAGGATTCACTCAAATTGCAGAAGCTATTGGAGAGCAGTGAGGAGTTGAAGCTGAATCCGAAAGCAGTTAGGCAGATTGATTTCGGCAGTGCGGTGGGTACTCCCCGGATGTCGGAGGAGAAAAGCTGGATGCTGCCTGACGAATCGCTTCCCGAAGCATTGCCTAAACCAAAAGTAGTTCTTTCTTTGATGCCATATAAGGCTAATACCCGTTTTAATTGGGATCCGGTTTATCAAAAAAAGATAAGGGTGGATAAGAATACATGGCGGGGAGATCCTTTCTATGAGATTCGACACCAAAGATCGTATACCAACTGGGCACGGAATCCGATGGCAAAAGGTATACGGAAGTCTTTAGAGGAAATACAGGCGAGCGGAGTACGGTTCCGTCAGTTAAGTGAACGTGCCAATGGGATGATGGTGAATTCGGTGGTGACGGATAGTCCTATTCCTTTGTTTGGTGGTAGCGGAGTGTATATCAATGGAGGAACTATTGGAGGACTTGATCTGATGGCTGTCTTTACAAAGAACTTCTGGGATAAGAAAGGAAGAGATCGTCGTGAACGTACGCTGGAAGTTTTGAGAGCTTATGGGGATTCTACCACGGTGTTGATTAATAAACCTATTGAACAGATTATCCGTTGAGGGTGTTTATATAAATGTGCTAATGTCGCGATACGACAATATACTGACTAGGGAACGTTTGTAATTGAATAATTTATATATTTGTATATTGTTGTATTAGCGCATTAGTAATTTAGCTGGTTATTCTAGCCGGTATATTAGTAAATTAGCACATTGATAAATTATTAATTATGAATAGAATTACTTCTCTTCTGGGGATTCAATACCCTATTGTTCAAGGTGGAATGGTATGGTGCAGTGGTTGGAGGCTTGCTTCCGCAGTGAGTAACGCTGGTGGTTTGGGACTGATTGGTGCAGGTTCTATGCATCCGGAGATTTTACGCGAGCATATTCGCAAATGCCGTGTAGCTACAGAGTTTCCTTTTGGTGTGAACATTCCTTTGATGTATCCGCAGATAGAAGAAATCATGAATATTGTGGTAGAAGAGGGAGTGAAGATTATTTTTACTTCTGCCGGGAATCCGAAAACATGGACAGGATGGTTGAAAGAGCGTGGAATTACGGTTGTTCATATCGTTTCTTCTTCCCGTTTTGCTGTGAAGTGTGAGGAGGCCGGGGTAGATGCAGTGGTAGCGGAAGGTTTCGAAGCCGGCGGACATAACGGGCGTGAGGAAACTACTACTTTTTGTTTGATTCCTGCTGTACGTGAAGCAACGACTTTACCTTTGATTGCAGCAGGAGGTATCGCTACGGGAGAAGGAATACTGGCTGCTATGGTATTAGGGGCTGAAGGTGTTCAGATAGGAACTCGTTTTGCATTGACTGATGAGAGTTCTGCAAGTCCGCTATTCAAGGAATATTGTTTGAGTCTGGGTGAGGGGGATACTAAGTTGCTGTTGAAAAAATTAGCTCCGACTCGTCTTGTGAAAAATAGTTTCCGGGAAGCTGTAGAGAAGGCCGAAGATAGTGGAGCTTCCATGGAAGAATTAAGAGCTTTATTGGGACGGGGGCGTGCCAAAAAAGGCATCTTTGAAGGAGATCTTGAAGAAGGAGAACTGGAAATAGGACAAGTATCGTCGATAATTTCCCGTCAGCAGCCTGTGGCGGAGGTCATGAAAGAATTAGTGGAAGCTTGTCAACGGGCAGCGAAAAAAGATTATTTGTAGTTTAATGAGGTTGTGCCGGCATTTTGAAGTGCACCCCAAAAGTTAGACACAACCTCATGTTTTAGAACAGAATGTCGTCTGCGTTGAGATGAATAAGTAGTGCATAGAGTGGTTGTTTATAGACATTCATTGTCCTATTTTTGATTTTCATGCTTTTTCCATAGAGACCCACTCGTGTTATGTTATTATTAAAGGGTTCTGCAAGATCATATCTGAAAGGAAGTACTTTCTTGTCTTAGTCTTGATTATTAATGCTGTAATTCTGGATTAGCATCAATAGCAGCCTGTGGAATACGCAATGTATAGCGTGCATCGTCTTTCTCTAAAATATACGTTTTACCATCGATAACTTTTTCGATGCGTGGGCGGGTAGTGCGTCGTAAATCAAACCAACGATGACCTTCGAAAGCGAGTTCTTTAGTACGTTCTTCTTGAATTTCAGCAAGAAGCGCTTCTTGGGACATTACTTCTATTTCATTTTTTTTCAGTGTATAACCTTCCGGGGTATATCGGTTTTCTATAAGCTTTAATAATCGACCACGAGCCTCCGAGAGCTTATTTAAGTGAGCAGCGGCTTCTGCTGCATTCAGATAAATTTCTCCCGTGCGGAAAGAACATGAGAATTGCGTAGAACCGCATTTTAGAACAGGAAAATTACCATTTTTGTCTGCTACGTCAAAGTATTTGTTAGGGCGTAAATCATTTCTGTCATATTTTTCTTTCAGCATAGGTGTGGCTCTAAATGCTTTATCGACATCTTTACATACATATTCATAGGCTGTGATGACCTCTGTTGATTGAAAATCATTGGGAATTTTAGAATTCTCTTTATTAAAATCTTCTAATGATGATTTTTGTGATAAGACCTTTTCTGCACTATTATAAGTTTCTTGCCATTTTCCCATATATA
>CAUHML010000021.1 GCA_959606905.1 uncultured Bacteroides sp.
TGGATGCTTTGGAACTGACAGGCGATCTGACTTATAAAATCAGTGGCCGGAAAGTCTTGATATACGATGGAATGAAAGAGTAAAAATAGATAGAATATTAGATAAAGTTTAATCATTAATTTATGAGAGAAAAACGATGGCTACTATATTTTTTAGTGGCAGTGTGTTGCACGTTTAGCACATGGGCTCTACCGTCACAGGATAAGACGGTAACTTTGAATCTGCAGAACGTCTCTATTGAGACTGTTTTGGATGCAGTGAAGAAACAAACAGGCGTGAATATGTTGTATAATTCACAAATGTTTAAAGGAGTTCCTCCCGTATCGATTAATGCAAAAAATGAGAAATGGGAAGTCGCTCTAAAGTTGATTTTAAATCCCCAGGGATTTGATTATGTGGTGAAAGATGGTATTGTTGTTGTTCGTAAATTGCAGACCGAGAAGCGTGATAACCGTATTCGGGGTACGGTTATTGATTCGAATAAGGAACCGATTCCAGGAGCCAGCATCATCGTAAAAGGTACTCGTACGGGTACTTCTACCAATATTGAAGGTGAGTTTACTTTGGATGTTAAGGATGATAAGGTGACTTTGGAAATCTCTTTTATTGGTATGAAAAAGCAGACTCTTCAGGTAGATGCTACACGTAAGAAGATGCTTGAGATTACTATGTTGGATGATGTGAAGACATTAGAGGATGTAGTTGTAACCGGATATAGCAATGTTCGTAAATCAAGCTTTACTGGTAGTTCTACCCAAATAACAGGTGATGAGTTGCGTAAGGTATCGCAAACCAATGTTTTGGATGCCATGCAGTCATTCGACCCTTCTTTTCGTTTGATGAGCAATACGCAGTTTGGTTCCGATCCGAACGCATTGCCTGAAATGTATATTCGTGGACGTTCGGGGGTAGGTACCAGAGATTTGGATAAGAATCAATTGTCTAAATCGAATCTGGAAAATAATCCCAATCTGCCTACATTCATTATGGATGGATTTGAAGTTAGCATCGAAAAGGTATACGACTTAGATCCCAGCCGCATAGAGAGCATGACCATCCTAAAAGATGCTGCAGCTACCGCTATTTACGGTTCGCGTGCCGCTAACGGTGTGGTAGTTATCACTACCGTCACTCCGAAACCAGGTGAAGTGCGTGTCTCTTACAACTTTACAGGTACGGTGGAAATGCCCGACTTGAGCGACTATAATCTGGCAAATGCTTCAGAAAAACTGGAGATGGAACGCCTTGCCGGACTTTTCGATAATAGTAACATGGAAAATCAAATTCTTGATTATAATAAGAGATTTGCACAAATTCAACGTGGTGTGGATACTGATTGGATGGTACTGCCTCTACGAAATGCATTCGACCATAAACACAGCCTCTTTATAGAGGGAGGTACGCAAAACTTGCGTTGGGGTGTAGATGCTTCTTACAATGCAGCGAATGGTGTGATGAAGGGGTCAGGACGTGATCGCTATAGTGTTGGTTTCTCTCTGGATTATCGTATGAAGTCTTTGCAAGTGAAGAACACTGTATCGTTCACTCATTCTAAATCGAAAGAGTCGCCTTATGGTTCGTTTAGTGACTATACCATTTTGCAACCCTATGATACACCTTATAATGATGACGGGACATTGCGAAAAAGGTTGAGCTTCTCGAAGAATAGCAATTTACGCGAGGCTAACAACCCACTATACGAAGCGACTCTTGGCAATTATACTTGGAGTGCTTATGATGAAGTATCCAATAATTTGAGTTTGAATTGGTATCTGACCGATTACTGGACTGTTAGAGGTCAATTTAGTGTGAACCGTAAATATTCTAGTGGAGAACGGTTTATCGACCCGCTGTCTTCAAAAACCACGGCTGCTCCTAATGAAGGTGGACATAACTTGGGTGACCTCTATGTGGATGATGGAAATAGTTTGAATTGGAATGCAAATGCAGCTTTATATTATACACGTTCTTTCAATAAACATAATTTAAATCTGTCTGTGGCATGGGAGGCATCTTCTGGTTCATCAGATGCGACAAACGTTCATTACCGCGGATTCCCGAGTGGACAATTCCATTCATCGAATTATGCAGCCGAAATATATGAAAAGCCGTCACGTACCGAAGGTACTTCACGCATGGTCAGTGCATGGGCTACCGGAAACTATACATGGAATGATATTTATTTGGCTGATTTCTCCGTTCGTTTTGATGGGTCATCTGATTTTGGCTCCAAGCAACGCTGGGCACCGTTCTTCTCCGGAGGTTTGGGGGTGAACATTCATAATTATGAGTTTCTAAAAGGAAATGAGATAGTTAACAAATTGAAGGTACGTGCATCGTATGGGCGGACTGGTAAAGCTAGTTTTCCAGCTTATGCTGCTACGACTATGTACGAAGCGCTTTTTGATGAATGGTATGCAACAGGTTTTGGCGCAGTGTTGAAAGCTTTGGGAAATAACAACTTGACTTGGGAAAAGACTGATAAGTTTAATGTAGGTATTGAAATGCAATTTCTGAATCGGCGCTTGACGGTGGATGCGGATTATTATCATGATAAAACAATAGATTTGGTGAACGATGTCAGCCTGTCTCAAACTTCCGGCTTCTCTAGTTATAAAGACAATATGGGTGAAGTACTGAATCAGGGATTTGAGTTGCAGGTACGTGGCGAAGTATTCCGTAATCGTGACTGGTTGGTGGCGTTATGGGGAAATATGGCACACAACAAGAATAAGATTCTAAAAATTTCTGATTCGCAACGTGCCTACAATCAGCGAGTAAAAGAATTCTATGAGAATATAGTGAATGAAGAGTATGGCCGCTATAATTCTAAATATGGAGTACCAATTTCTCAATATGAGGAAGGACAGTCACTTACTTCCATTTGGGCTGTGAAATCTTTGGGTATTGATCCTACTACAGGTAAGGAAATATTCTTAAACCGCGATGGTAGCGTGTCCGACACATGGAATGCCACTCAAGAAGTGGCTGTTGGTAATACTGAACCTAAATTTAATGGCTCTATCGGATTTAATGCTGCTTATAAACAATGGAGCTTATTTGCTGCTTTCCAATACGAATGGGGCGGGCAGGAGTATAATCAGACTTTGGTAGACCGGGTGGAGAATGCCAGAATACAATATCAAAACGTAGACTTGCGTGTGTTGACCGACAGATGGAAACAGCCGGGAGATATTGCGCAGTTTAAAGATATTAAAAATGCCGATAGTGCCACTATGCCGACTTCACGCTTCGTTCAGGATAAGGCTTATCTGCGTTTGAGTGCATTAACTTTAAGCTATGATTTCAATCGGGAATGGATAAAGAAGTATTTGGGAATAAATATGCTCCGATTGGAAGCAAGTACACGCGATTTTATTAACTGGAATTCTATCCGTCAGGAGCGAGGTTTAAGTTACCCGAAATCATGGACGGTTGATTTCTCTATTAAAGCACAATTCTAAGTATACCATTATGATACGAAAAATATATACTACGTTTATTTCTTTTGCGTTTGTAGTCTTGACACTCTCTTCGTGTTCAGATTGGCTTGACCTTTATCCTTCTGATGAGATAAAGGAGGAATATTTGTTCTCTTCTGGTGATGGTTTCCGTACGGCAACGAACGGTATTTACCGGAAGATGGCTACTTTCAATTTGTATGGAAGTAACCTTACTTGGGGGATTATGGATGCCTGGGCACAGTCTTATTATATAGATCAAGCTCCAAGTATAGGTGGTGGAACAGCTATGAGAAATATGGCAGCGCTTCAGTTTAAAAATACAGAATTAGTCCCTGTCACAGATGCCATGTGGAATGCTGCTTGGAATGTGGTTGCCAATTGTAATGAATTGGCTCAACAGGCTGCCAAAGCTGACCCTAATCTCTTTAGTGGACTTGATGGTGAGCGGCAGATGATTTTGGGTGAGGCTATCGGATTGCGCGCATTTATACAATTTGATTTGCTTCGTATTTATGCTCCATCTCCTTCATCTGTTGGTTTCGGGAAAGATGACCGTACTTTTATTCCTTATGTTAATGTTTATCCTAGCTATGTTAACAACCATCAAACTGTTAGTTATTGTTTGGAACAGATTATTGCTGATTTGAAGGAAGCACAGCGCATTCTGAAGGAAGTGGATGCAACATCTAGTATGGGGGCGAACGCTAGATTCAATATCGAAACGGTTTCAGAGAGCCTGTTTGCAAAAAGCAGAGGCTATCGCCTGAATTATTATGCGGTAACGGCGGAGTTGGCTCGTGTTTTCTTGTATGCGGGAAAGAATGCAGAGGCTTATGCAGAAGCCAAGAAAATCATTGATGAAGAAAATAAAACCGGCTATTTCGAGGCTTCAACTAATTCGTCTGGCTTTAGGAATGGAAATATGAAGATGTATAATGATATTATTTTCGGGCTCTATTCTTCAAAGGAGTTGGTGGAATGGGATCAGGAAATAAATCATGGTTCCGATGGGGCCAGTGAGGAGAATTATTTGTGTCTTGATGGTGATGTTGCGAAAGAACTGTATGGGGATGAAATAAATAGCGACTGGCGGTTTAAGTATCAATTGGAAGAGAAGTATTATGGGTTTTATTATCGCACATTGAAGTATAACAAACAGACAGAGAGTACAAATGAAGGGAAAACAAATAACCGTATGCTCCCTATGATACGTATGTCTGAGGTGTATTACATTGCTGCTGAAGCGATTTTTGATACCAAACCCAAAGAAGCACGAGGCTATTTGGAATTGGTGAAAAAAGGAAGAGGGATATCAAAGAAGTTTGATAATGTGACAAATAAATCGGAGTTTATAGATTTGTTGGTAAATGATGCCCGTCGTGAATTTCTGGGTGAAGGGCAGATATTCTATATGTATAAACGGTTGAATAGATTGATCCCCGCCAGCTCTTATTATAGTAGTGATATTTTGCCGACTGATGAGAATGTGGTATTGCCGAAACCTGATTCGGAATCAAATATTTAAATATAAGGAATATTTTCATAATAACTATTTAGGAGAAATGAAAATGAAGATAAAATATGCTATATGGGGAGCGTTGATTTGTATTGCAGATCTGATGCTCGTTTCGTGTGAAGAGAAGGGATTGCTGGTCAACAGTAACGATACAGCCTATTTGAGATTTGCTAATGATATGACAAAAGACACGACTACAGTATTTTTTAAAATGTATAATGAGGGTGAGGATGCCGAAATACCGGTAGAAGTCTCTGTCTACGGGCAAATACAGGAAGATGATTTACATTTTAATGTAAGTGTAGATGCAGAATATACAACCTTGCCTGCCGACTTATATGTGCTGCCTACAGACTGTAGGATTAGAAAGGGATTGCTCACGGATACCATTTATGTGATACTGAAGAATGCCCCAATGCTGGAGAAAGAAACGAAAATATTGGCATTGCAGGTAGTGGAGGCAAACGGGGTGAAGCAAGGTGACCATTCATATTCTCGTGCTTTTATTACTGTTACCGATCGTTTGTTTAAACCTCATTGGTGGTCGGTGATTGATGCAGGATCAGAATCCAATCCGGGGAACTCGGTCGATTGGTTTTATCTAGGTGAATATTCGGAAAGGAAGTATCAGATGTTTTTGGACGAGTTGAAAAAAGATGATATGGTGTTCGATGGAAAGAACAAGCAAATATTACGTAAATATTCATTAAGACTGAAGAATACCCTGAAGCAGATGAACGAAGGAAAGAAAAAGGAAGATTGGGAGAAAGATGAGCATGGAAATGTGATTACTGTGGAAGTGGCAGGATAACTATAAAATTGCAAAGTATGAAAAAATTAGGAATATATGCAGTGATGGCTGTTTTTGTCGGAGTTATGTCCGGTTGTTTGGATGATGACAATAATTATAACTACAAGCAGATTAATGACTTACAAGGTGGTAATTTCAATATTGAGAATATCAATTCTGGATATAACTTGATAGAGGGAGACGAATTGGTATTGGCGCCTACATTTAAGTTTACGATAGACAGCATTACGCCCGACGTCAGCTACGAATGGTACATAGACAAACAGTTGCAGACAGGTGAAAGTGGTGCCACTTATACATTTAAAGCCGACAAAAGCGGTACGTATCAAGTGACATTTGCAGTGACCGACAATAAGTCGGGGGTCCAGTTCGGAAAATCTACGATTATTAAGGTGATGTCTATGTTTCAACGTGGATGGACTATTCTGTCGGATGAAGGCGGACGTTCTGTGCTTCATTTCATTGTACCTACAACACAACATTATCAGGTAACGTATAATGGGGAAACCTTTACTCGTGATTCATTGGTTTATCATATAGTGAAGCGTGATGTCGTTTCCAATTTGGGATCAAATCCGAAAGGATTGATGAATAACATTGGTTATATAGATTATAATCTTCAGTACGGTATTAGCGTATACGATGAATTGGTAGTGAAACAAGATCGCTGGGTGGAGCTTAATGGCAATACGCTGGAACGTGAAGTGTACACAGATGAAGAGTTCCGTGGGGATATTCCTGCTCATTTTTCTCCGATAGAAGCTGCCATGACTTATACGGCTAAGGCATTGTTGGATAAGAATGGACTAATTTATTGGGAAAAAAAGGCAGATGCGGCTGATTTTCATGCAGGTACCTATATGTCTATAGGATTAAATAATGAAACCCGATTCAGTCGCTTGTTCCAAGCCTATAAGTTTAATTACTATTATACGAATGTGATGCTTGCGTTGACAAAAGAAGATAATTCATTAGTGGGCATTTTGGATGTGGGTAATGTAGCTGGAAGTGAGAGTTCAGCTATCGGCGAAATGACTAGTTCTGAAAGTGGGAATATGTATAATATTGCCGATCCGAGTGGTGAAGATCACTTCTCAAATATAAAAAAGACAGTGGTAGATGCATTGCCAGCTCCATATGATGGAGGGAATGATTTTACAATGGCTTATCCTTTTTGGACGGTTTTGCTGAAAGATGAAGCTACATCAGTATATGAATTGCGTTATTTCGGGTTAGAGGCAGATAGCAGATCCGTTAGTTGTATGGATGGTTGGTATTATGAGGCTCCTTTAGGAGTTATCAATGATTATCGTGGTATGGCTAATTTTGGAAATAAACGTTATGTGGTTATTGCCAGCGGAAACCAGCTTTATTATTATCAATACGGATGGGATTCTTATGGAGATGTGGAATATAGAGGGAGTTTGATGCCATTAGGTGAGCCGTTGCCTGCTGCTGTCAAGACCTTGTCAGGTATGGATGTGACCACCAATTTACGTAAATACAAGTATCCTTACAGTGGGCAATTAGGGGTTGCTTTGGAAGACGGAAGTTTTTATATATATAGTGTTGTAGAAACAAGACTAAAAGACGGTACGTGTACGGCGGTTTCTCTTAAACAGCAATTCCCGAATGAAACCACTTCAGAAGAAAATAAGAACTTTGGAGAAATTGTAGATGTCCTTTATAAATGGGGAAGTGGTGATGATTATATGTCATTTTCTTTCTAGAAGAATAGCTTTAAAAGTGATTCATATAGTAATAAAATAGCCATTATGGTATTAAAACGAGTTTTTATTGTCGGCAGCTTGTCTTTTATTTTTGCATTGCAAGGATGGGGACAAGCCTCTGGCAAGCATGATACAATACTAGCCAATTACGAGTTGGTACAGGAGTTTCAGGAATTTACCTTAGGAGGTAAATTATCTAATAATAGTCTATCGATTTATCCGCGGGAAATCAATGATACAGATAATTTCTGGTTTGATTTTCAAACGACAGCTGGTAAAGATTACTATTATGTGATGCCTGCTGCAGGAAAACGTGAACCTCTTTTTGACAAAAGTAAGATGGCTATGCAGTTAAGTGAATTCACCAAAGGCGTGGTGGATAAAAATAAACTGGACATTTCATCTATTACTTTTTCAAAAGATCAACGTTCATTTGAGTTCGATTATAAGGGTAAGCAGTATAGTTATAATCGTTTGACGGGTAAACTGACAATAGTTGAGAAGAAAGAAGAGAAGAAAGAATCATCAGACCCAAGCTATACTTGGATGAACTTTTCTCCTGACAAGAAATATATTTTGTATGCAAAGAATCATAATTTGTATGTGAAAGGAAATAAGTCACTGGGAGTAGATACAACTGAAGTGCAACTGACTACGGATGGTATGAAAGACTTTTCATATGCTCGTGAAGATGATTACGAACCTGCAGAAGACGGAGAAGTACCGACGCTAGCACGCTGGTGTCCGGATAATCGTCATGTATATGCAGTGCGTGATGATAACCGTTTATTACGAGATTTTTGGGTAATTAATTCAATAGAAGATTCACCGTCATTGGTCAAATATAAATATGAGTTCCCTGGTGATAAATATGTTACTCAAAATGATTTGACGATTATTGATATTGTAGAAAAAACGGCAAAGAAAGCGAAGGTGGACAAATGGAAAGACCAGTATGTAATGCCTCTTCATGTTACCTCAGATAGCAAATATTTGTTTTTTGAACGCACTAAACGTACTTGGGATGAAGTAGATGTATGCTCGGTTAATCTCTCAACTTTGGAAGTAAAGGAGATCATTCATGAAGAAGATAAACCGTATCGTGATCCTCATGCTCGTAATGTGGCAATCTTGAACGATGGTAAGGATATTTTGTTCCGTTCAGAGCGTACTGGCTGGGGACATTATTATCATTATGATGGCGATGGAAACCTCAAGAATGTGATGACTTCTGGTGAATGGGTAACAGGCTACATTAATTCTATTGATACACTGAAACGCAAAGTTTATCTGTATGGATATGGAAAAGATAAGAAAGTAAATCCTTTCTATTATATGCTTTTCGAAGTTGATATTGACAAAGAAGGAGTTACTCCATTAAGTACAGAAGATGGGCAGCATAATGTGAATTTCTTGAAATCTCATAATTACTATATCGATACATATTCAAGAGTTGACATGGAGCCTAAAATCATGCTGAAAGATAGAAAAGGCAAAGTGATAATGGAGTTGGCAAAACCTGACTTGGACTTAGTCTATGCATCGGGTTGGAAAAAGCCGGAACGTTTTGTTGTAAAGGCAGCAGATAATATTACCGACTTATATGGAGTGATGTGGAAGCCGTCTGATTTTAATCCTGAAAAGAAATATCCAATTATTTCAGTCGTTTATCCTGGTCCTTATTTCGGCTTTGTACCTACTAACTTTACATTGGATGACAGCTATTGTACCCGTATGGCACAGCTAGGTTTTATTGTCATTACTGTAGGACATAGAGGGGATACTCCGATGCGTGGTAAAGCTTATCATCGCTACGGTTATGGCAATATGCGCGATTATCCCCTTGCAGATGATAAATATGCAATCGAACAGTTGGCTCAACGCCACTCGTTTATCAATGGCAAGAAAGTAGGTATATACGGGCACTCAGGTGGCGGATTTATGGCTGCAGCTGCTATATTCACTTATCCGGACTTTTATACGGCTGCCGTTTCCTGTTCCGGGAATCACGATAATAGTATCTATAATCGTGGTTGGGGCGAATGCTATAATGGCGTGAAAGAAGTTGAAAAGGTTGTGAAAGACAGCTTGGGCAACGAAACGAAAGAATATGAGTACAAATTCAGTGTGAAGTCTAATGCAGAGATTGCCAAGAATCTGAAAGGGCATCTGATGCTTGTGACGGGGGATATGGATAAGAATGTTAATCCTGCACACACTTATCGTGTAGCTCAAGCATTGATTGAAGCTGGCAAAGATTTCGATATGTTGGTAATACCCGGTGCAGGGCATGGATATGGCTCTGCAGATAAATATTTTGAGAAAAAGATGTATCGCTTCTTTGCTAAACACTTGCTGGGTGATAACCGGGCAGATTATTGGGGGGATATAAACTGTACCAAATAAGACATAGACAAAATTTTATGAAAAACTCTCTTTTTAGATATCTGTGCTTGGCGGCTGTTGCATTAATATGCAGCATGGCCAGCGCACAGCAAAAAGCAAATTATCAGTTGGCGGAGAAGTTTCGTTTACTGACACAGAATCCTATCATGAAGTATTCTACGGAAGTCAACCCTACGTTCATCAATGATACGGACTGCTTCTACTATTCTTTCACTACCCGTGAGGGAGAGAAATACTATTATGTGAATCCGAAGAAAAAGGAAAAACGTCTGTTGTTTGATACCCCCGAACTCTTGAGTAAGATTGCAGTATATACCAAAAAAGCTTACTCTGCTGCAGCTCCTCATCTGTCTTTCACTTTCATGAAAGATAATGAGACAATTCGTCTCGACTTCGACCGTGGGCTATATACCTATAACATTCGTACGAAAGTGTTGAAGAAACTCGATGAAAAGCCTATTTATAAAGACGGTGATCCATACTGGAAGAAATATTCTCCGGATAGCTTGTATATGTTGTATGCCAGTAAAGACAACCTGTATTTTGTCGGAAATCCGAAAAAGGGACAGGATACAATACCTGTACAGTTGACAACAGACGGGGGACCGGACTATACATTCAATCGTGAGGATGAAGGAAAGATGGAGGGACGTTTCGGGGCTGAATCAGCTCATTGGCTTCCGGGTACTCATCGTTTTTATGCTGTTCGTGAGGACAATCGGAAAGTGCGCGATCTGTGGTTAATCAATTCATTGTCAAAGTTTCCTGAATTAACGACTTATAAAGCCGAGTTGGCAGGAGATAAAGACGTGACACAATATGAACTTTTACTTGGCGACGTAGATAAAAGGGAAGTGAAGAAAGTAGATATCAATCGTTGGCCTGATCAGTATATCGATGTACTGTATACAACAAATGATGGTAAACGTCTCTATTTTCAACGTTATAACCGCTCTTGGAATCAATCAGATATTTGTGAGGTGGATGTCGAAACTGGACAGGTACGCGTCGTAATTCATGAAGAGAATAAGCCGTACCTTGATTATCAGATGCGTAGCGTGTCTTTCCTGAAAGATGGAAAAGAAATATTATTTCGTTCGGAACGGAACGGGTGGGGACACTACTATCTGTATGATACTGCTACCGGAAACCTGAAAAATCAGGTGACAGACGGAACTTGGGTGGCTGGTCCGATTGCAAAGATTGATACTGTCGGTCGAAAATTTTATTTTTATGGTTATGGTCGTGAGAAAAGCATCGACCCTTATTATTATATCCTTTATGAAGCTAAACTGGATCAACTGAATGCTATTCGTTTGTTGACACCCGAAAACGCATCACATGAAGCTAGAATTTCTCCCTCTAACCATTATATTGTAGATTCCTACTCCACAGTTTCACAAGAACCTGTCAATGTCGTTCGCAACTCACGTGGAAAGGTGGTTATGAAACTGGAAAAACCGGACTTGCAACCTGTTTATGAGATGGGATGGAAAGCTCCGGAGCGTTTTAAGGTGAAAGCGGCTGATGGTGTGACTGATCTTTATGGCGTGATGTGGAAACCTGCAGATTTTGACTCGACGAAGGTTTATCCCATTATTTCGAACGTCTATCCGGGACCTTTTTTTGAGTATGTGCCGACACGCTTTACTGTGAATGATGTATATAATACCCGTCTGGCGCAACTGGGATTCATTGTTATTACTGTAGGTCATAGAGGTGGTACTCCGATGCGTGGAAAAGCATATCATACATATGGATATAACAATATGCGTGACTATCCATTGGCAGATGATAAGTATGCTATTGAGCAACTGGCTGCCCGTTATCCTTTCATTGATGGTACAAAAGTCGGTATTTATGGTCATTCCGGAGGAGGATTCATGTCGGCTGCAGCTATATGTACTTATCCCGACTTCTATTCAGCTGCTGTCTCTTCGGCGGGTAACCATGATAACAGAATCTATAATAAGGGCTTTGTGGAAATTCACTTTGGCGTAGATGAAAAGGTGAAAACAGGGAAAGATAGCTTGGGAGTGGAGCATACGACTTATGATTATAGTGTTCGTGTACGCCCTAATCAGGAACTAGCCAAGAATTACAAGCATGGCTTGTTGTTATTTACTGGTGCGGTCGATAATACCGTAAATCCGGCGAATACATTACGTCTGGTACATGCATTGATTAAAGCAGACAAAGACTTTGATATGTTTGTACTACCGAAATGCACTCATGGATTCTTTGGTGAATCAGAAGTATTCTTTGAACATAAAATGTGGCGTCATTTCGCACGTTTACTATTGAACGATCATTCGGCGGATGCAGATATTGATCTGAATAAATATATGATAGAAGATGAAAGGAGAAGATAAGATGAACAGGACAATAATAAGAATCGGAATAGCAGTAGGACTTTTGATCGGATTTGGTCAGAATATTAAGGCACAAACACCGAAGAAGCCGATTGATATTGACGCGTGTATGTCATGGATGCGTGTAGAGTCGCCTGATATTTCTCCGACAGGGCGATGGGTGACTTATCGTATAGTTCCTATGGAATATAATCCCGAGTACAAAGACGGAAAGATCTTGTACCTGTTTGACTCACGCACCCGTAAGGAGATTCTGTTGGAGGATGTAGAAAATATTGAGTTTTATAATTCAGATCAAGCTGCATATTATCAAGTGTCCGATTCTACTGGGAATGCGAAAACAATCCTGTTAGAACTGCCTTCAGGCACAAAGACCGAGTGGACTTATAAGGAAGCTTTCCGACCAGCAAAAGGAATTCCTTACTCAATTTCTGTAACAAATGTGCCGAAGGATACCATCAATCATGTTCCATCTTTCGACCGCTTGATAGTTCGTCATCTAAAAAACGGCACTTCCTTTCAAATTGACAGTATTGGTTATTATACCTTGTACAACGAAGGACAATCTATCATCTTTGTACGTAAACAAGCGAAAGGTAACGCATTGTGTTATGGTCCATTAACCGGACCCTATCAGACTATTTATCAGAGTTCCGTAAAGAAAGAACCAGTTTCTTTCAACTTGAATGCAAAACAGATGATAGGAGGGTTCAGTATTAAAGATTCACTATGGTACAACTTTTCCTTAAAGAAGAACACCTGTGATTTGGTCTTTGACCGAAAAGAGATAGTTCTCCCTGCAAGGATGGAACTTGTCCGGGCTAACCTGTCAAGTAGCCAGAAGTTTCTGACAATGGAACTCAGACCTTATCAGGAAAAAATAAATAAAGATAAGAAAGAAGAGGAAATAAAGCCGGATAAGAGTTTTGAGCTGGAGTTGTGGACCTGGGATGAATATGAAGTACCTACTTTGCAGACACGCAGTCGTTATTTCCGTCCTCAATATTCGAAATATATCTATGACATTGCTTCCCGAAAATTGACGGAAGTAGCTCCCGGGCATGCTGATTTGTTGGAGCCGGATCGTGCGGAAGAGATTCATAATGTGCTTTACACAGACGAAACGCCTTATTGTGCGCAGAAAGACTGGCTTAATGAAATGCCGTTTGACATCTATTCTGTGAATGTACATACGGGAGAAAAGCAATTGGTAGGACGTAGCTACCGGACAAGACCGAGGTGGTCGATGAATGGCAAATGGGCTGTGATGTATGATCCTATTGCACAAGTATGGAATAAGTTTGACGGAAAAACGGGTGAGGTTACCGATATTTCAACAGCTATTGGGTATCCGATATTCGAGGAAACTTATGACAAACCAAATCCTGCACCTGCTTGTGGTATTGCTGGTTGGACTGCTGATGGTAATAATGTGTTGATTTATGATGCTTATGACTGGTGGAAGATCGATTTGACCGGAGAACGTCAACCGGAATGCATCACTAAGGGGTATGGTCGCAAAAATCAGAGATCTATCCGTAAAATGACCAGCAATATTGACAAAGAAGTATTCAATCCGGACGAGACGGTTATAGTCAGCGTATGGGATGAAAATACAATGGATGAAGGTATTTATTCACTTGACATGAAAGGTCGCTTGAAGAAGCTCGCAGAAGGTCCTTATATCTATTCAATTCATCGTTTTTCTGACAATCAGAAGTATTGTATCTGGAATCGTCAGAATATATCAGAATTCCGTGATCTGTGGTGGAGTAAATCGGATTTCTCTGATCCGATTCGTATAACGAATGCTAATCCTCAACAAAGCGAATACAAATGGGGTACTGCAAAGTTAGTGGAATGGACTAATTATGAGAATAAGCCTAACAAGGGAATACTTTACTTGCCGGAAGATTATGACGCTAAGAAAGAATATCCTGTTCTGGTACAGTTCTATGAAACACATTCCGGAGGGCTGAACACTTATCATGCTCCAATGTTGAGTAGTGCAATGGCGGATGTGATGTACTTTGTTAGTAATGGGTATATTGTATTTATGCCGGATGTGCATTTTACCATAGGAACACCGGGACAGAGTAGTTATGATGCAGTAGTAAGCGGTACGAAATACTTGATAGAGCAGGGGATAGCGCATCCGGGAAAGATAGGTCTTCAGGGACATAGTTGGTCAGGTTTCCAAACTAGTTATCTGGTGACGAAGACGGATATATTCGCTTGTGCTAATATCGGGGCTCCTATTACTGATATGGTAACCGGTTATTTGGGTATTCGTGGTGGAAGCGGTTTGCCGCGTTATTTCATGTATGAAGAATGGCAAAGCCGTATGGGAAAGAGTTTGTGGGAAGCCAAAGATAAGTATTTGGCAAGCTCTGCTATCGTGGAAGCGGATAAAATACATACTCCATTATTAATTTGGCATAATGATAAGGATGAGGCTGTTGCCTACGAACAAGGTCGTGCACTTTATTTAGCTATGCGTCGTTTACAACGTCCGGCATGGCATCTTAATTACAAAGGCGAAGGGCATTTTCTTGGTAATCAGGCTGCACAGAAAGACTGGACTATCCGGATGAAACAGTTCTTTGATTATTACCTGAAAGGAACAAAAGAGCCGCGTTGGATGAAAGAGGGTATTCATTTGCGAGAACGTGGAATTGATCAGAAATATGATTTACTAGAAAAATAAATTAAAATGAAGAAACTATTAATGACAGTTATGGTTCTGTCTTGCTTTGCATTCAGCAGCTATGGACAGAAAGTGGAGAAACAAATTATTGGTAAATGGTGTAATCCTTATACCTATGAATCTACAGGGGAACTCAAAGGGTTTGAGTTTAAAAAAGGCGGTAAATGTTCTGCTATCAATGTACCGTCTTTAGATCTTAGAACATGGAAGATCGACAACGGCTATTTGATTATAGAAGGATTTAGTAAAGAAGATAACGGAAAAGTAGAAGTGTATAAAACACGTGAACGTATTGGTTATGTAACATCAGATTCATTGGAATTGGTTGTTCAGGAAGCACAGCCGCGGTTGGCCTTTCTGTATCTGAATATGAAATCAATCAAGAAATTGGTTACTCCAGAAGTAACCCCTGATAAGAAGTAATAAATCTCTCTCTTAAATAATTTAGTGTTTAAATTAGCATTACGTTGCTAATGAAAACGCCTCGTCGTAGTGATTACGATGAGGCGTCTTCGTTTTACAGTATTTATATAGTATAGTATGTTTGAATAAATCGTTTGTTTATTGAAATCGTTTGCTGTTGAGGCTTGTTTACACTTTTCGTATAGATAATGCTTTGTTTTCAGCACCTTCCATAATCTCCCGCTCCCCGGGACCTTTATCGTTGATGCCGCACAAGTGAAGAATTCCGTGGATAATCACACGATGTAGTTCGTCTTCGTATGAGGTGCCAAACTGCTCCGCATTCGTATGTATTGTATCTAGACTGATGAATAAGTCACCTGATAAACGATCGCCTTCACAATAATCGAAAGTAATAATGTCCGTGTAGTAGTCATGTTGCAGATACTGACGGTTTACTTCCAGAATCTTTTCGTCCGAGCAGAAGATATAAGCGATTTCACCGAGTCTTTTCCCGTAAGAAGCAGCTACGGCCTTTATCCATTCCGTAGTCTCACGTTTCTTGATATCAGGCATTTTTACGCCTTCTGTTTGATAAGTTACAGCCATAATTGAATGTTATGATTTAAAAGAAAAATAAATAACTGATTAAGATAGCGGCTATGATACCCGAGAAGTCTGCTATCAGACCGCAAGTCACCGCATTACGAGTCTTGGTGATCCCCACACTGCCGAAATAAACGGCCAGAATGTAGAATGTGGTGTCCGAAGCTCCGCGAATTACACAACTCATACGTCCTACAAACGAATCAGGTCCTAGTTCTTTCATCGTATCGATCATCAATCCGTTTGCACCGCTACCGCTAAGCGATTTCATCAATGCGGTAGGCAGCGCTCCTACAAAGCTCGTGTCCACTCCGCATAAGCCTACTATGTAGCCGATGCCTCCCACCAGAAAATCCATTGCTCCCGAAGTGCGGAACACTGCAATTCCTACAAGAAAAGCAACCAGATAAGGAATGATGCGCACAGCCGTCGTAAAGCCTTCTTTAGCTCCCTCCACAAATGAATCGTATACATTGATTTTTTTCCTGACTCCCGTCAAAATAAACAGGATGATGACACTGAACAGCAGAATATTCGCTATCAATGTAGAATAAGTACCCATATCCTCTCGTGAAACGCTTAGGAACAAGTAAATCAAGCCGGAAAAGAAAAGACAAATAATGCCCATTAAAATGAGAATAGGCTTATTGATTAAGTTTATCTTTTGAGCGATGCTGACTGCTATGACTCCTACTAAAGTGGAAATGAAAGTACTTAGCAGGATAGGGATAAATACATCTGTAGGCTGTGCAGCCCCCATTTGTGCACGATACACCATGATACTGATCGGAATGATGATAAGGCCGGATGTATTAATCACCAAAAACATAATCATCGGATTGGAAGCAGTGTCCTTTTTCGGATTCAGTTCCTGCAGCTCTTTCATCGCTTTCAGCCCTAATGGGGTGGCTGCATTGTCGAGGCCAAGCATATTGGCAGACATATTCATGAAGATGGACCCTAACACCGGATGTCCTTTAGGAATATCTGGAAACAGTCGGCAAAGCACCGGACTAAGAAAGCGAGCCAGTGCGTTAATCAATCCACTGTTTTCTCCGATTTTCATGATACCCAGCCAAAGAGCCAGTACGCCTGTAAGTCCCAAGGATATCTCGAAAGCTGTCTTTGAAGAATCGAATGTAGCGTTCATGATAGCTGTAAATATCTCCGTATCTCCCAGAAAAATCACTTTTACAAGGGCGATGATAAAGGCGACGACAAAGAATCCTATCCAAATGTAATTTAGAACCATAGTTGATAGCGTGTATATAGATAGTGCAAAAGTAGTTATTACGTTTCAAATAAACTAAATCTTCGTCTTTCTTATACTGAAAATGAATGTAAATCTCTATCTTTGTCTCCTACTTTCAAGAAATAAATGGAACAGGAAGATTTTAACATACGCGAACATCAGCTTACTTCAAAAGAACGGGATTTCGAGAATGCACTCCGTCCGTTAAGCTTTGAAGACTTTAGCGGCCAGGACAAGGTAGTGGAAAACCTTCGCATTTTTGTGAAGGCGGCACGTCTGCGTGGCGAAGCACTCGACCATGTGCTGTTGCATGGTCCTCCCGGATTAGGAAAAACAACTCTTTCAAATATTATCGCCAACGAATTGGGAGTCGGCTTTAAAGTAACTTCCGGTCCGGTGCTAGATAAACCGGGTGACCTGGCTGGTGTATTGACCAGCCTCGAACCGAATGACGTGCTTTTTATTGATGAAATTCATCGTTTGTCACCCGTAGTGGAAGAATATCTATATTCGGCCATGGAAGATTACCGCATCGATATTATGATTGATAAGGGACCTTCGGCACGCAGTATCCAGATCGATTTGAATCCTTTCACGCTGGTTGGTGCAACCACGCGTAGCGGTCTGCTGACGGCTCCGCTTCGTGCACGTTTTGGTATTAACCTTCATTTGGAGTATTATGACGATGATATTTTGAGCAATATCATCCGTCGTTCTGCCTCCATACTGGATGTGCCTTGCTCGGTACGTGCAGCCTCGGAGATTGCTTCCCGCAGTCGTGGGACACCCCGTATTGCCAATGCTTTGCTTCGCCGGGTACGTGACTTCGCACAGGTGAAAGGCACCGGCTCTATCGATACGGAGATTGCCCAGTTTGCGCTGGAGGCATTGAATATCGACAAGTACGGACTGGATGAGATAGACAACAAGATACTTTGTACCATTATAGACAAGTTTAAAGGCGGCCCTGTCGGTATAACGACCATTGCTACGGCTTTAGGAGAAGATGCGGGAACCATTGAGGAGGTTTACGAACCTTTCCTGATAAAAGAAGGATTCATGAAACGTACTCCCCGCGGACGTGAGGTGACCGAACTTGCCTATAAGCATTTGGGAAGAAGTCTTTATAACAGTCAGAAAACACTGTTTAATGACTAACATAAAGTGTCATGTGATAAGTGGTATTAACGGTATAAAAGAACTTTATAAAGCATAGTTGGATGATGAAGCAATGGACTACTTTATTTGTTTTTCTCTTTTTGAGCCTTTCTCTATCGGCTCAACAGGGATATGGAAGAGATATTTTTGTTTCTTCTAAAGGAGATTCCTTACCTTACCGGATGATTCACCCCGAATCGGTGAAACCGGGTGAGAAGTACCCCCTCGTGCTGTTTTTGCATGGAGCCGGCGAACGGGGAAATGATAATGAGAAACAGTTGACTCATGGCGGACAGATGTTTCTTAATCCGGTCAATCAAGAAAAGTATCCTGCTTTTGTGCTGATTCCGCAGTGTCCGACAGACGGTTACTGGGCTTATACGGAACGTCCGAAGTCTTTTATACCTGCTGAAATGCCGGTAGGACAGGAGATCAGTCCTATATTGCAGATACTCAAACAGTTGCTCGATTCCTATCTGGTGATGCCCGAAGTGGACACGCAACGGGTTTATATTATCGGTCTTTCAATGGGAGCGATGGGAACGTATGATTTAGTCGTGCGTTATCCGGAGATTTTTGCAGCTGCAGTTCCTATTTGCGGTACAGTCAATCCAAGTCGGCTATCGGTTGCCAAGGATGTGAAATTTCGTATCTTTCACGGAGATGCGGACGATGTAGTTCCGGTGAAAGGTTCTCGCGAAGCGTATAAAGCACTGAAAGCTGCCGGTGCAGATGTGGAATATATTGAATTCCCCGGTTGCAATCATGGGAGCTGGAATCCGGCTTTCAATTATCCCGGATTTATGGATTGGTTGTTCAAACAAAAGAAGAAACGTTGAACCAATCTGAATGATAATCACTAATAAAACATGGCTGGACTAAAATCATTAGCTAAAGATACTGCAATTTATGGGTTAAGTAGTATTGTCGGACGATTCCTTAACTATATGCTGGTACCCCTGTATACAGCAGTATTACCGGCTTCCACCGGAGGTTACGGAGTCGTATCGAACGTGTATGCGTTTACAGCCCTGATGCTCGTACTGCTTACGTTCGGTATGGAAACGGGATTCTTCCGTTTCGCCAATAAATCGGGAGAAGACCCGATGAAAGTATATGCCAACTCCCTATTGTCAGTAGGAGGCGTATCTTTGATTTTCGTTCTCCTTTGCCTGTTGTTCCTGCAACCGATTTCCAATTTGCTGGATTATGGCGATCATCCGGAATTTATAGCTATGATGGCTGTTGTGGTAGCTTTAGATTCTTTTCAATGCATTCCTTTTGCCTATTTGCGATACAAGAAACGCCCTGTCAAGTTTGCAGCTATCAAACTGCTCTCTATCATTGGCGGCATCGGTTTGAATCTGTTTTTCCTGTTGGTGTGTCCGTGGCTGAATGTACATTGTCCGGCAACCATCTCTTGGTTTTATGATCCGGACTATCTGGTGGGATATATTTTCATTAGCAACCTGATTATCTCGGTTGTCCAGATGTTCTTCTTTATTCCAGAGCTGACAGGTTTTGCTTATAAGTTGGACCGGGTGTTGCTGAAGCGAATGGTAGTATACTCTTTTCCGGTATTAATCTTAGGTTTGGTAGGGATTCTAAATCAGACTGTTGACAAGATGATCTATCCGTTTCTCTTTGAAGATCGACAGGAAGGGTTGGTACAACTGGGTATCTATGCGGCAACCAGCAAAATAGCGATGGTGATGGCCATGTTTACACAGGCTTTCCGTTACGCTTACGAACCGTTTGTGTTTGGTAAAGACCGCGAAGGAGATAACCGAAAAATGTATGCGGCTGCGATGAAATATTTTCTTATCTTCTCATTGTTGGCTTTCCTTGCTGTAATGTTCTACCTCGATTTGCTGCGTTATCTTGTAGCAAAAGGTTACTGGGAAGGTCTTGGAGTGGTAGCTATTGTGATGCTTGCAGAAATCTGTAAAGGGATTTATTTCAATCTTTCCTTTTGGTATAAACTGACGGATAAGACCTATTGGGGAGCTTACTTCTCGGTGATCGGCTGTGTCATTATTGTTGTATTGAACATATTATTTGTGCCGGTTTACGGCTATCTTGCTTCGGCATGGGCTTCTGTTGCAGGCTATGCGGTAATCTTGCTGTTATCCTACTGGATAGGGCAGAAAGAATACCCGATTCGTTATGATTTGAAAAGCCTCGGACTTTATGTTCTGCTGGCAGCGGTGCTTTACGTTATTGGAGAACAGGTGCCTATCCCTAATCTGGTGCTCCGTCTCGCTTTCCGTACCGTACTCTTATTGCTATTTATAGCTTATATTATCAAGAAGGATTTACCATTGAGTCAGATTCCTGTTATTAATCGCTTTATAAAGAAGAAATAACTATGAAGACAGATGAACGTAATAAGTTTGCTATCAAGTCCTTTCTAGGAGAATATCTGGACTTGAAAAAAGACAAGGATAACGAACTGGCCACCGTGGATTCTATCCGTAAGGGTGTAGAGTTCAAAGGTGCCAATTTGTGGATCCTGATTTTTGCCATCTTTATGGCATCACTCGGATTGAATGTAAATTCTACTGCTGTAATTATCGGTGCCATGTTGATTTCTCCGTTGATGGGACCTATTATGGGAGTGGGACTCTCTGTCGGACTGAACGACTTCGAATTAATGAAACGCTCTTTAAAGAGCTTTCTCATAACGACCGCTTTCAGTGTGACGACGGCCACTATCTTCTTCCTTCTTGCCCCTATTGCCGGTTCACAGTCGGAGTTGCTGGCACGTACATCGCCCACTATTTATGATGTATTCATCGCGCTTTTTGGTGGTTTGGCAGGTGTGGTAGCCCTCTCTACCAAGGAAAAGGGAAATGTGATTCCGGGCGTTGCCATTGCTACTGCATTGATGCCACCGCTTTGTACGGCAGGTTACGGACTGGCCTCCGGTAATCTTATTTATTTCCTGGGTGCTTTTTATCTTTACTTCATCAACTCTGTTTTTATCAGTCTGGCCACTTTCCTCGGAGTTCGTGTGATGCATTTCCAGCGGAAGGAATTTGTAGATAAAACCCGTGAGAAGACCGTACGTAAATACATCGTTCTGATTGTGGTGCTTACCATGTGCCCTGCGGTTTATCTGACATTTGGAATTATAAAAAGCACTTTCTATGAGGCGGCAGCCAATCGTTTTATTAGCGATCAGTTAAGCTTTGAGAATACACAGGTACTCGATAAAAAGATCAGTTATGAACATAAAGAAGTGCGGGTTGTTTTGATTGGTCCTGAAGTGCCTGATGCTTCGATTTCTATTGCCCGTAGCAAGATGAAAGAATATAAGTTGGAAGATACGAAGCTGGTTGTATTGCAGGGGATGAACAATGAAGCGGTAGATGTGACTTCTATCCGTGCCATGGTCATGGAAGACTTCTACAAAAACAGCGAGCAGCGACTTCAGCAACAGGCAGTGAAGATTTCCCAACTGGAGACAACATTGGAACAATACAGAACGTATGATGCAATGAGTCGTACATTAGTGCCCGAACTGAAAGTGCTTTACCCTTCCATCACTACGCTCTCCATCGCTCATTCGCTCGAAGTGCGGGTTGACTCGATGAAGACCGATACGGTAACATTGGCTGTTTTGAAATTCGACAGACATCCGTCTGCTGCCGAGAAACAGAAAATCAGCGAATGGCTGAAAGCCCGTGTAGGAGCGAAGAAGTTGAGGCTGATTACCGAATAATGAATCTAAAAATAGTAATATGAAATTCAGACTAACCGTCTTGATAGTCTTTTCCCTCTGTCTGTCAAATGTATTTGCCGATGAGGGAATGTGGCTGCTGGGAAACCTACGCAAAAACAAACAGACAGACCGGGTAATGAAAGAACTTGGTTTGCAAATGCCTGTGAATAAAATATATAATCCGAAGAAACCCTCTCTTTCAGATGCTGTTGTCAGCTTTGGAGGTTTCTGTTCGGGAGTGGTGGTTTCCGAAGACGGTCTGGTGTTTACCAATCATCATTGTGGTTTCAGCAGTATCCAGCAACACTCTTCTGTAGAACATGATTATCTGAAAGATGGCTTTTTTGCACGTAGCCTTGACGAAGAGCTGCCGAATCCGGAGTTGTATGTCCGTTTTCTGCTTCGTACGGAAGACGTAACCAAACGGGTATTATCTGCTGCCCGCTATGCTAAAACGGAAACAGAACGCCGTGTAGCTGTCGATTCGATCATGAATGTAATCGGTATGGAAGTTTCCGAAAAAGATTCTACGCTGACCGGTATTGTCGATGCTTATTATGCAGGTAATGAATTCTGGCTTTCCGTTTATCGTGATTATAACGATGTTCGTTTAGTCTTTGCACCTCCTTCTTCTGTCGGGAAGTTCGGATGGGATACGGACAATTGGATGTGGCCGCGACATACGGGCGATTTCAGCGTATTTCGTATCTATGCAAACACCAAGAATGGTCCGGCTGATTATTCTCCTGACAACGTCCCTTATCACCCTGAATATGTAGCGCCCATCTCTTTGGATGGATACAAAGAAGGTTCTTTCTGCATGACGCTTGGCTATCCGGGAAGTACGGAACGCTATCTTTCTTCGTATGGTATCGAAGAGATGATGAATGGAATCAATCAGGCAATGATTGATGTGCGGGGAGTAAAACAAGCAGTTTGGAAACGGGAGATGGATCGTCGTCCGGATATTCGTATCAAGTATGCTTCAAAATACGATGAAAGCTCCAATTATTGGAAAAATAGTATCGGGACAAACAAGGCCATCAAGCATCTGAAGGTATTGGAAAAGAAACGGGCGGCTGAAGCAGCACTTCGCGACTGGATTCAGTCTCATCCGGAAGAAAGAGAGAAACTGATTCGTTTATTCTCTTCTCTGGAGTTGAGTTATAGTAATCGTCGGGAAACAAATCGTGCGTTGGCTTATTTCGGTGAATCGTTTATCAATGGTCCCGAATTGGTGCAGTTTGCTCTTGAAATTCTCAATTTCGACTTTGAGGCCGAGGAGAAGCTGGTGATTACCCGCATGAAGAAGTTATTGGAGAAGTATGATAATCTTGATCTTTCCATTGATAAGGAGGTTTTTGCTGCCATGCTCAAAGAGTATCAGTTGAAAGTGGATAAGAAGTATCTGCCTGCTATGTATGAAAAGATAGATACACTCTATAACGGGAATATTCAGGCTTATGTAGACTCTTTGTATGCAACGTCCAATATAACGTCTCCTAAGGGCCTAAAACGTTTCCTGGAGCGGGATACTACGTATAATCTGATAGAGGACCCGGCTGTTTCCTTGAGTCTGGACCTGATCGTGAAGTATTATGAGATGAATCAGAGTATTTCCGAAGCTTCCGAGCAGATAGAGCAAGGGGAACGCTTGTTCAACGCTGCCATGCGCCGTATGTATGCTGATCGTAATTTCTATCCGGATGCCAATTCCACTATGCGGCTTAGTTTCGGAACGGTTGGGGGATATACTCCTTTTGATGGGGCCACTTACGATTATTATACCACCGTGAAAGGCATCTTTGAGAAGGTGAAAGAACATGCAGGTGATATTGACTTTGCCGTCCAGCCCGAGTTGTTGAGTTTGCTTTCTTCCGGTGATTTCGGAAGATATGCCAATGCACAGGGAGACATGAATGTTTGCTTTATTTCTAATAATGATATTACAGGCGGTAATTCCGGCAGTGCCATGTTCAATGCCAAAGGAGAATTGCTTGGGCTGGCTTTCGATGGCAACTGGGAAGCAATGAGCAGTGACATCGTATTTGAACCTGACTTGCAGCGTTGCATCGGAGTAGATGTGCGGTATATGCTCTTTATTATGGAGAAATATGGTAAGGCGGGCAATCTTGTTCAGGAGTTGAAGATAGCTCGATGAAGTAAATGTTTCGATAAAAGATATATATTTACTAAATAGAAAGGCAACTAATCTGTGGTAGTTAGTTGCCTTTCTATTTTATTTAAATGAATTCCTTTTTACTTTTTGGGTTTTCTACGTGCCCATCCTTCCTCGCTGAAGTCAGGCTCTTTGTCTTTGAAAAATTCTTGCCAGTCATCTTTCTTTTTTGGACCACGGGCATCAGAATAACCTCGTTCTGCACGACTAGGTTTATCTTTTTTAGCTGATTTAGCACCTTTTGCAGAAGCATCTCTCGATTTTCTATCCTTATTCTCATAGCGTGGTGCACGTTCGTCACTTTTGCCGCCGAATCGTTTACCTCCCTTGCGCTCATTAGAACTGCTTTCGCGTCCTTTTCCGCTTTCTTCACCGGCTATTTCAATAACGACCTTACGTCCGTTCCATTTAGCTTTGTTCAGCGCTTTAATTACATTGGTCGCTTCCTTTTCGGGTACTTCAAAGAAAGAATAGTTCTGCATCAGGTCAATGCGTCCCAATTCAATGCGCCCTCTTGTATTGCTGTTCAACAGTCCGATAAGATCACTTGGAAAGAAGCTGTCTGTTTTACCCAGATTGATAAATAAGCGGTTGAAGCCTGGAGCAGCTTTTCGGCTTCTTTTCTCGAAACCACCTTCTTTACGATCACCACGTCCGGCGCGTTCTGCACGCATATCGGTTGGTTGTTCTATTTCAGGACGGTTGCGGTAATATTCTGCAAAACGGTTGAATTCGTGAGAAACCATTCGTTTAATCAAGTCCTCTTTGCTTAGCCATTCCAGTTTGCGATAGATTTCCGGCATAAAGTCGGCAATCTCTTCTTCGTTCACTTTTACTTTTTCGAGATCATCAATTACCTTAATCAGCTGTTTCTGACAGATACCTGCCGCTGTCGGCATTTCTCCGACAATAAATTTTTTGCTGATAATCCGTTCGATTTCTCTCATCTTTCCCTTTTCGCGGAGGTTGATGATGGCAATGGAAGTTCCGGTTTTTCCGGCACGCCCTGTACGTCCGCTACGATGTGTATAGCTTTCTGTGTCGTCAGGCAATCCGTAATTGATGACATGTGTCAGATCGTCTACGTCAAGTCCACGGGCAGCCACGTCAGTTGCAACGAGCAGTTGCAGATTACGGATGCGGAATTTCTGCATAACGGTATCCCGTTGTGCTTGGGAAAGTTCGCCATGCAAAGAATCGGCATTGTAACCTTCCTGCATCAATTTGTCTGCAATTTCTTGAGTCTCTTTACGGGTACGGCAGAAAATGATACCGTATATTTGTGGGTAGTAATCGACGATACGCTTTAAAGCTTCGTATTTGTCTTTAGCTTGTACGGTATAAACAACGTGTTTAACGTTGTTGGTACTTTCATTCTTACGGCCAATAGTTATTTCTTTCGCGTTACGTAAGTAGTTCTTGGAGATACGTGCGATTTCCGGGCTCATTGTTGCAGAAAACAGTAGTGTGTTACGTTCTTGCGGTACATCAGCCAGGATGGCATTGATACTCTCTGTGAATCCCATATTAAGCATTTCGTCCGCTTCATCCATTACAACGTTGTGGATGGTAGATAAAGATACGGTTTTGCGTTCCATCAGGTCCAGCAGACGTCCTGGTGTGGCAACGATGATATGTACACCTCGTTTCAGGCTGCGTATTTGGCTATCAATGGAAGAACCACCATATACAGGCAGCACTTTCAGTCCGTCAATGTATTTGGAATAGTCGTTCAGATCTCCTGCTATCTGGAGACAAAGCTCGCGGGTAGGGCAGAGGATAAGCGATTGTGGAATTCTGTTTTTTACGTCAATCTGTTGGAGCAAGGGCAAACCGAATGCGGCTGTTTTACCTGTTCCTGTCTGTGCAAGAGCTACTACATCATTATTTTCTCCTAAAAGGTACGGAATCACTTCCTCTTGTACCGGCATGGGATTCTCGTATCCCATTTCTTCAATTGCTCTACGTATCTCCGGAGAAACGCCAAGCTCTTCAAATGTCTTCATTAAATCTCTGTATATCTTTTATTTCAGCTGCAAAGATAGTTAATTTAGTTGATAATAAATGGTTGATAACGGATAATTATTGTAGACGTCATCGTATTTATCATTTATCAACAATCAATTATCTGTTAATAAAATGCTGCGCAACTGTTTTAAATCTTCCGTAGAAAGTCCGATTCCTTTTTTCAGATAGGTTTGTACACTCCCATATTCAGATTCAACCTGTTCCTTTGCGGCATTCAGGAAATCTTCTTTAGCCGAATAGATGGTAGTGATTGCTTCTTGAGAGTTGATCGGCAATTTGTAGGCGTATTTAGAGGCTTTGGGGATATTGAAATAATCGTTACTCAAACGATAATCTTCCATTATCACATCTTCATTGACGCCTAGAGCGGCGAGTAAGAGTGCGGAAACAATTCCTGTACGTCCTTTTCCGGATGTACAATGAATGACAACCGGATAATTGCTACGGTCGAGAAGAATGGTGAACAGCTCTTTGAATTCCTTTTGGTAGTTTGTAACTAATTCCCGGTTCATTCGTTCTACGAGGCGGTAGATGGTATCAGTTTTTATTTTTTCTTCCCGAATACCTTGCAGAATTTTTTCCATGTTCCCTGTGAGGATGGGAATATGTACGATTTTAAACTTGTCATCATGTAGTTGCGGATAGTTTTGGCGTTCACTTTCAGAACGTAAGTCTATGATTGTTCGTATTCCCATATTCTTAAGCTCTTGGCGGGAACAAGGAGGGATACTGTCTATTTGTGCGGAACGGTATATCATTCCCCAACGAAGAGATTTTCCGGTGTTGGCAGATTCGTATCCTCCTAAGTCGCGGAAGTTCTGTATACCGGGGATATTGATGTTGCGGGTAGCTACTTTGATACGGTATTTGTTGTTAAACACCATCAAGTAGTAATAACGTTGGGACGGATCGTTGGTTACGATTGTCATTTTACCACTGGAGATGCTAGCCATTGCAATGGGAGAATCTTCCGGAATTATTTCCGGAGAAGTAGAGGTGTATACTTTTACCTGTCCTTTTAATATCGGTGTTGTTTCCCATTTGATAATACAGTTTCCTATATTATTTTCCTCACACACCACAGATATAGCAGGTGATGTGCCGGAGCACGACGGGAGCACTAATAAAACAGTAAGCCAGCTTAACAGGTTTTTATACATAGTTTCTTTGTCTTGAATCGTATACTGCAAAGATAAGAATTACCCGAAGATGTGATAATTCCTTTGCGATAATTAGCCAAAGTTAATAGTAATTTACGTGTTAAAAAAGGGCGCATCTTCCGGTGGAAGAGCGCCCTGAATGAGAAGTTGCTTGAATCAGCTTTATTGAATACTGTTTAATAAATCCGTTTTTCCTTCATTGATTAACTTTAGAATAAGTTCGCCAAATAAGGTATTTTGCCATGCAAACCAAGCACGGGTGAAGTTATTGGGGTCATCTTTGTGGAAAGATTCATGCATAAAGCCTGTCCCTGCATCCGTATTGATCAGCATTTTTACACAATCTTTGATCTCCTGATCGTCCTGACTGGTAAATGCTTTCATCATGATGCTCATCGGCCATACCATATCATAACCGATGTGAGGCCCGCCAATACCTTCTCCTGCCTTTCCTTTGAAGAAATAAGGGTTATCCTTGCTCCATACAAAACGGCGTGTATTTTGATAGATAGGATCGTTGATTTCTACATCACCAAGGTAAGGCATTGCCAGCAGACTTGGTACATTAGCATCATCCATTAAGAAATGATTTCCGAAGCCATCTACCTCAAAGGCATAAATTGTACCATATTTAGGGTGATTATAAGTCGCATATTTTTTTAGTGCAGCTTCTACTTCTTTTGCCAGATCTGTGCATTGTTTTGCCAGTTCTGCATTTTGATTTACAGCATTTAGAATTTCGGCAGCTTTCTTTAGCGAAGAAACAGCGAAGAAGTTAGACGGCACGAGAAATTGCAGGGTTGTAGCATCGTCAGATGGGCGGAAAGCTGAAACAATAAGTCCGACAGGATTTACCGGAGCACCTAGGCCATTATTGTTCAATGTATCGAGTGCACGTTCTGTTTTGCGTTGAAATTTATAAGGTCCCACTCCTTCTTTGCGTTGTTGCTCCTTAAAAGTAGTCAGGATATTGGTGATGGCTTGTATCCATTCACTGTCGAAAATACTGGCGTCACCGGTTTCCTTCCAATATTGGTAGGCCAGACGTAGTGGATAACATAGAGAATCTATTTCCCATTTTCTTTCATGTAATTCAGGTTTCATGTCGGTCAGGTCGGACATCCATTCCCCTCCGACAGCTCCGTCATTAAAAGCATTAGCGTATGGATCAATATTGATACATTTAAATTGTCTGCGGATCACTCCTTCAAGCATTTTCTTTAATTCCGGGTCTTTATTGGCCAGTTGTACATAAGGCCAAACCTGTGCTCCCGAGTCACGTAGCCACATGGCATGAATATCGCCTGTATAAACAAAAGTATCAGGCTTGCCGTCTGTTGTGCGATAATGAACCGTTGTTTCAAGGGTATTGGGAAAACAATTCTCGAACATCCACGCCAATTTTTGGTTAGTAAGCAACTTTTTTACTCTGATAATTTCTGCTTCCACAGCTTTTGATGTAAAAAGACGCTTGTTTACAGGTGGACGGTTACTTTTATAAGCGGCCACTTCAGCTGCCTGATTGACTACATTGGTATGATCTTTAGCAAGAATAAGTTCAGTAGCATTCGCATGACTTCCCATTAATAGGGTGGTTGTAATAATGCATATTCCGATGTTTCTTTTCTTCATCTTTACAGTGTTTTTGAGAGGATTATTAAAAGTGGTTATTATAATTTGATTCCGGCTAATCTGCCGTACATTTCTACAAAAGCTGCTTGTGTCAAAAGCCATTTTTTCTCATTTTTATCTGTTCCGCTCCAATCTGTTTGGAAGAGTCCCCGTTCATCCCTGGCATATTGCCATGCATAATCAAGGCTTTTTTGGAAGTCGGCTAGATAGGTCTTATTGTGATCTGTGTGATAAAGTTCTATAAATCCTCTTAGCATGACTGCTGTGAACCAGATATTTCCTTTTTTCAGTAATTGAAATGTTTGTCCGTTCGGCGAGGTGAAATGAGTGAAAAAGTGCTTGTGACATGCTTCGGCTATATTTTGAGCATCTTCCAGATAGTTTTTCTGTTTTGTAATTTGGTAGAGTAGGGCGGCTGCTTGCATCATTTGGCCGCTATTATAGGCGAATTTGGCACGCCCGATTTTCTTGTTGAGTGCAATGTTGTCAAAGTATAAATGATCTGTTGGATCTTCTAAATTCTTTTTAGTCCATTCGTATAACTCTTTCCCTTGTTTCAAATAGGTGCTGTCTTGAGTTGCCTGAAATAGTTTGAGAGCAAAAACGGCTCCCGGTGCATTTGAACAAGTGTTTTTGGACTCTTTTTTCTGCTCACACCAGTAGATCCCTCCTCCGAGCACTTCGTCTTTACCGCTAAGAATGAACTCCCATATCAGTTCGGCTTTTTCCAGATAGGCTTGTTTTTTAGTCATACGATAAGAATCGGTAAAATCAATGCCTAACCAAACGTTGTCATCATAAAAGCGATCAGAGAGAGGTTGATTACTGATATAGGATGAGTAAGCGAATGGTTCTCTTCGTGTGTCGAAATACTCTTCTAGTCCGGGTAGTACTTTATTTTCCAGAAGTTTCTTGTATTTTTTGTTTCCAGTGCTCTCCAACAGTGCGTTTACTGCAGAGAATGTACCCGAATATGGCCAAAGATAAGAATATTCATTATGTCTTTTTGCTTGTTCTTCTGACGCCAGATAAGTTGCTTTGTTGTTCTGGTCAGAAGGATAATTTTCGCGCAGCAAACAAGTATTGGGTGCTGCATAATATTTGTAGAGGGCATCCAAAGTTTGTTGGGCTCTTTCTGCGTTAGGACTGGTTGTTGATAGAGTCAATGCACAGAAAATGTTCACTAGTAAGTAATGCATGGTTTTGTTGTTTTATAAATGATTATTGCATAAAAATATTTACCTGTTTCCAATCGTTCTCAGTATCGTTTGCTACTTCTGCTCCTGGTGTAGAACGTCCTTCTTTCACGTACTTTCTAATGAGCTGTGTCATTTCTTTTACTTCTTGCTCGTAGCATTTATCGTGAATAATATTTTCTTTCTCCGATGGATCTTCTTTAAGATTAAATAGTTGCATTGGAGGTAATTGTGCTAGATCTGCGGGTTTATTAGGGTATCCCCATCCGCCTGAACCTCCATTGAATACTAGTTTAAGTTGTGGTGTACGCAGAGACAGATATCCTTTTCCTGATTCATAAACAAGGTCTTTGCGGTTAGAAGCCCCTTGCTTACTTAATATAGGCCATATACTGTAACTATCTACAGCTTCTTCATCTTTTAGTTTGTGATTGACCATTTGTGCAAAAGTTGCATAGAAGTCGGTAAGAGAGACAAGAGAATTATTTGTTTCGTTGGAGAATTTTCCTTTCCAAGATACTATTAGGGGAATTCTATGTCCTCCTTCATAAATATCTGTTTTATAACCTCTGTAAATATAACTTGGAAAATGTCCTTGTTTTTCCATCTCTTTTACACCAACATAGGGTGCACAACCATTATCAGATGTAAAGATCACAATGGTATTATCTAGTTGACCATTTTTTTGTAGTGCTTTTATGATTTGTTGTATCATATCGTCTATCATCACGACAAAATCACCATAATCTCCTATTGTGGTTTTTCCCTTATATTTATTTGCAGGTAATACCGGTGTATGAGGAGCTGTGATGGGCAAATACAAGAAAAAGGGTTTCTTGCTGTTTTTTTGTTTGCTGATATAGCTTATGCTGTGACGAATGATATTAGGAAGGCAATCTTGTGGATCAAAGTCAGCTCCTGCTACTCCCCCATGCATCAGTTTAAGTCCTTTTTGAGGTTCGATTATATGATTAGGAAGGGCAGTCACTTTGTTATTTTCTACATAGACATAAGGTGCTATGTCAAGAGAAGAAGGTATGCCGTAAAAATAGTCGAACCCTCTTTCTGTAGGACCATTTTTGATAGGAAGTGAAAAATCTACATCTTTTTTATTCTGGGCATTTTGAGGATATCCCCAGTCCCAGCCTAGATGCCATTTGCCAATACAAGCAGTGTTATAGCCATTTTCAGATAACATTTGGGCTATTGTTCGACGATCAGGAGTAATCATGGCAGGAGAGTATCCATCAAGTACTCCTTCTTTTAATTTAGTGCGCCATGGATATCTTCCAGTGAGAATGGAATATCGTGAAGGTGTTGACAAAGCGGAGGACGAATGGGCATCCGTAAAAGTAATCCCATCTTGAGTCAGATTATCAATGTTGGGAGTGGAAATCTTAGATTCTGGGTTGAATGCTGAGATATCTCCATAACCTAAATCATCCGCTAATATAAATATTATATTGGGAGATTGGGCGTTTATGGCTGTTGTTGTAAATAGTGCCGATGAGAATGTTATTAGTTTATTCATATAATTTTTTAGTATGAGTGTAATATCTGGTCTAATCCCATGTCTTTAGGAGTTTCTAATAAAGGAAATTCTGGTAATATGCACATAGGCACTGCAGGATCTCCCACTTTCCAAGCTGGTATAGTTAAGAAGAGCTTTTCTAGCTTTTTTCTTGACTTTTCCGCTTCTGCACTTCCTCTACCCTTTTTGATCGGATTTGTTTCCTCGGGATCGTTTATCGTGTCATAAAAATTGCCATCAGAATAGAGCTTATATCGTACATCTCTGAAAAATTGTTTTGCATTTTTACTTCCTGATGTGCCGAATCTCGAATCGTAATGGCAGAACACCCATTCGCGAGCCTTACCTTTCTTCCCCTTTATTTGAGGTAAAAAGCTTTGTCCGTCTATATCCCATTCTTTAGGCACTTTAGTATTCATGGCTTCGGCAAAAGTAGGCATAAAATCGGTAAAATCTATCATATCTGTACATTCATGTTCTGTATAGACACTCTTTCCCCAGTAAACTATCATGGGTACACGTACTCCGGTGTCGCTTGTCAGTCCCTTTCCACCCCTCACTACCGATCCATCTTTCATGGTTGTTCTAATTTTACGATTTGTTCCGTTATCTCCTATAAAAATGATAATGGTATTACTCAATAAGTTCAAATTTTCCAACTTGTTGAATATCATGCCCACGTTTTTGTCTACATGTTCTACCATCTTTGGAAAATTGGCGTTATTGCGTACCTCGCGCATAGAGGGGTCTTCCCATACGTCACTTTGTGGAGTGGGGTAAAATGGGTCGTGCACCAGTACCATAGGATAATACACGAAGAAAGGTTTAGCTTTGTTTTCTTCAATAAAGTCGGTCACATATTGAGCGAATATATCCGGTCCATATTCATCGTTTGAATAAAGTTTTATACCTCCATCTTGTTCTATTAATGGAGCAGCATATCTTTCTTTTATCATCCTGTCATAGCTTAACTGCCAAAGGCAATAGCGATCAAAACCAAAATGATGAGGTAAGTTTTTGTTTCTGCCTAATTGCCATTTGCCGGCTATCATAGTAGTATATCCGGCATCTTTTGCCAAATGGGCAAATGTTTTTTCCGTTTGATTCAAGTGTCCAAAGCGTGAGTAATTCTTATTGTTGTATTTACCTGTCATTAGTTGTACACGTGATGGTGTGCTTAGGGGTTGGGAGAAACAATTGTCGAATCTCACTCCTATTTCCGAAAGTCTGTCAAGGTTTGGGGTATGATAGGTACTACCGTAACATCCTAAACATTCGCGCCCCATATCATCGGCTAAGATTAACACGATATTAGGCTGACTGTTGGTTGTTTGAGCCATCAGTGCCGAAGGAACTATTGCGAGACATTCCCATAAGAGACAATTAATTGCTTTCATTTGTCGATATTTTGAGATATTAATATTTTAACTTTAGAAATCTGCTATTGCATGAAAATTTCGATTTGCTCCCAGCTATTGCCTGTATCATTCGCGCTCTTCTTTCCGGGTGTGGAACGTCCTTCTTCTACATACTTCCTGATTAGTTGTGTCATTTCTTCTACATTTTTCTTATAACGTTTGTCACCGATGAGATTCATTGTTTCCGACGGATCTTTCTCCAGATCGAAAAGTTGCATACTAGGCAACTGGGCAAGTTCGGTAGGCTTGTTCGGATAACCCCATCCGCCTGAACCACCGTGGAATACTAGCTTCAATTTGGGAGTGCGCAGAGAAAGGTATCCTTTGCCCGATGCATAAATAAGGTTCTTACGCGCAGACGTCCCTTTTTTGTTTAGTATTGGCCATATACTATAACTATCCTCTGCTTCTTTATCCTTTAGCCGATAGTTCATCATTTGGGCAAAGGTAGCGTAGAAGTCGGCAAGTGAGACCAGTGATCCATTGATTTCGTTTGCGTATTTTCCCTTCCAGGATACGATGAGCGGTATACGGTGTCCACCTTCGTAAATATCATTTTTATAACCTCTGTAGATGTAACTTGGGTGATGTCCTTTCTCTTCCATTTCTTTTACACCTATATAAGGAGCGCATCCGTTATCCGATGTAAAGATGATGATGGTATTTTCCAGTTGGTTATTTTTCTTTAATGTTTCCACAATTTGTTGCACCATGTCATCTATCATGACTACGAAATCGCCATAATCTCCTATAATTGTTTGACCTTTATATTTCTCTGCCGGTAATACGGGCGTATGTGGTGCGGTGATGGGGAGATAGAGGAAGAACGGTTTCTGACTGTTGCGTTGTTTGTTGATATAATCCACGCTGTGGCGTATGATATTAGGCAGGCAGTCTTGCGGCTCAAAATCGGCGCCTGCCACTCCGTTGCGTATCAGTTTGATTCCTTTCTGTGGACCGATGGTACGGTTGGGAAGAGCGGTCACTTTGTTGTTTTCTATATAAACGTGTGGAGCTGTGCCCAGCGATGCTGGTATGCCGTAGAAATAGTCAAATCCTCTCTCTGTAGGTCCGTTTTTGATGGGTTGTGAGAAGTCTACATCTTTCTGCTTTCTCTGACTATTTTGTATGTATGCCCAGTCCCAACCAAGATGCCATTTCCCGATGCAGGCAGTGCTGTAGCCGTTTTCAGAAAACATTTGGGCAATTGTCCGGCGGTCGGGAGTAATCATGGCTGGAGAGAACCCATTCAGCACTCCACTTTTCATGGTTGTCCGCCAAGGATACCTTCCGGTGATAATGGAGTAGCGCGAGGGAGTGGAGAGTGCGGAAGATGAATGGGCATCCGTAAAGGAAATTCCGGAGTGTGTCAAGTTATCGATGTTCGGAGTATGGATTTTGGATTCCGGATTGAATGCCGAAATGTCCCCATAGCCTAAATCATCTGCTAATATAAATATCACATTGGGCGATTGCGCCTTTATGGCAGTTGCCGCAAGGAGTGCGGATGAGATTGTTATTAGTTTGTTCATCACTTTTGATTAAATCTTTTTGTGAATTCTATATCTTTATCAATTAGTCTATGTGAGTCCAATGAATTTTCAGAGTAATATAACGTGAAAAATCATTGAACTCACATTTGTTGTTTATTCTTGTACTATAACATTTATAGGACAGGTGAATCCATTCTCAAATTTGGGGGTTGCCGTGCCTGAGTTAGGCAGTGAATCGAATATGAAAGTGAATGTTCCCGCTTTATTTAATAAGGTACTTGCATCCGCATTAAAATCGACATACGATATGAAGTACTTTTCATTTAATTTTGGATCATCAAAGAAATGAACGGTCTCATTACTTTTCTTGTTGGCTGTTCCAGCTCCAATTTTGGATTTGTTACCGGCTACTTTTACAACATCTGGTGTGTAGAATCCTCTAAACCAATTGTTCTTACCGTCATCATGCGCTTTGAAGTTATAGCCTATTGGTGCTGTAGCTCCTTCTGACTTGTATGTTGCAAACCAAATGCGCAAAGCAATATTACCTCCAAGTGCCTCTCCTTTGGTTAGAATTTTTGTTTGCTGGTTACTTTTGTATACCAATTCTCCTCGTACTGCTTTTACGGGATTACTTTCTGTAGGTTCCCAATCTTCATTGAAGGTCGGTATGTTAGTATCAGTAGTAAGGTTTGGATTGACAACAAATCCGGATACCGGATTTTCAGTAATTGTAAATTCAAAAGGCACCCATCCTGTTTCTCCTGTGACAGGATGTTTGGGAAAATACTGCACGATGTCATTACCGGCATCTGTATTTGCATATTTGATATATATCTTATAGTTACCAGGCTTTTCGATATAAGACTTGGGCGTTGAAGCACTGATAGTCCAAGATGCAGATGACATGGGGCGTGTGCGGTTTCCGCCATAGAGTATATCAGATGTGTTTTCGTCCCACATGCCTACAGAAATTGGTTTTGAGTTTGTCCCATGAAAGAATATGTCATTTTCTCCCCAAACGTGGCTTAGAGCGCCGTCTTTTAATGTAAAAGCTTCGGGGTATTGTTCGATGTTTTCTTGGGTGGGAATAAACAAGGTAAGTGCTTTTACGCCATTTTCTTCGGTAAAACTGGGGCGAATGGCATTATTGGCAATCATAATGGAATTGTAACGTAGGTTAGCAACACAGTTGTATGTAAGTCCTGCAGTTTTGATTTCTGTGGAGGGACTGGACATTCGCGCATACCAAAATATTTGTTCGTTTTGTGCTCCGGTCACTGGAGCAGATTGATTTACCCAGTTAATTTCTCCACCGAGAAGAACAAAAGGTTTCTCACTGGTAGGAATGAGTTCACGTGCAGGACGTTGAGTGCCCTCAGCCCAAATTGGAATTGTTTTAGTGACAGTAGTGCCAATTTTTTCTCCATCTTCAAAAATATCAAATGAGATGGGTACCGACCCGTCTTGCGTTGGGGTTCCGCTTATTGGGAAATAAGCATATTGTTTATCTCCCTGAAAGGAGAGTTGTACCTCTCCGTCTTCTATTTTCAATCCTGTTTCGGATGACCGATCGACAAACTTGACGAGTAGTTTCCGACCAAACCCGTTGACGAACGGAATACCCAAGCGGTCACCCGGTTCGTTTTCATCACCAGCAAAAGCGGGGGTACCTTTAGCTAGGAATCCGTCTACATAAATGGTTGATTCTTGTACGTTTAACCCCTTTTCTTGTACAATATATTCTATTCCGGGGTGTTCGCAAGAACAGAACAGACTTGAAATAAACAATATGGATAGTAATGCGGTAATCTTATTCATAATCATGTTTCCTTTCGTTTATATAACATTTGTTATCTTGCACCATAATTTTGTGTCAGCTTAGGATTGGAACGTATCTCTTGTGACGGAATAGGAAATAAGGTACAGTATTGGTCAATCTCAAATTTTTCGCTCTTCATATAGTAGTTGTTCACATTAGGAGAGCTGTTGGAAGTATAAGCATTATAGAAATTGGTGAAGTGTTGGTTCATTACTTCTACTGCTTTCCCTGAGCGTACGAGATCGAACCAGCGATGTCCTTCGAACGCCAATTCCAATGTTCGTTCGTCATAGATTGCTTGGTAAACCTTTTCTGGAGTATCTAGAACCCATTCTTTATTAGAGTCTCCAGATGCAAGGTACGGAACAATACCGGCCCTTTCCCGTACAAGGTTGATTGTATTATTCAAAACGCTTTGTGACAGAACTCCGTCACTTATATGTGCTTCCGCTTCTGCCAATAACAGCAGTACGTCCGCAAAACGGAGGATATACCAATTGTCATCAGAATCATTTACTTTATATTCTGATGAACCCATGTATTTGCCGCACATCCACTGGTCGTCTGCGCTAAAGCCTTTGACAGAAGTCCGGAAAGAGGTACCAGTATAAGGGTCGTAAGGATATGCGACGTTTTGTGTATAATCTTTATTTTCATTAACCGGAAGATAAGAAATACCATCTGTGTCTAATTTGATATTACCGTCGCTGATGCGTGTATCGGTGTAGATAACATCATCGAATTTGCGTACTTCATATTGATAATCGGGATACATGGAATCCCATTTCTTTGCCATGTCCATAAAATATCCGGTCGGTGCGCATGCGCCATTTCCTTGATTTGAAATGGGAGATGGGATATATCCGTTTGAGTTGGCTTTATTGCGGGGTGCATAGGATGCGGGTGAGAAAAGAGTGTAGAACGGGCTGCCCAATCCTTCTGCCTGACCTGTTTTATATTCCACTTCCCATATAGACTCACTTGAATGTTTGTTTGTGGGCTTGAATAATTCACTGAAATTCGGGTACAATTCGTATCCTCCATTGTTTATCACATCTTCTAGATAATACTTGGCGGCTTCGTATTGCGTAGTGGTCGTTTCCGGATAAAATACGGTAATGTTTGGATTGGCAGATATATCTTTCCATGCTTCTACGTTGGGATAAGCAGCTTCTGTGATGTCGTTCGGCATGGATAGAAGTACTTTTCCCAGTAAAGCCTCTGCCGCATATTTGTTGACTCTTCCTGTTGGAGTTTTCTCTCCGTTATTTGTTGAGCGATAAAGATTGTTAGATTCGATGGCGGTGGTCAAATCGGTGAGAATTCGTATATACACCTCTTCTGTGGATGCACGCAGATGACCTCTGGAATCTGTGTATTCTTGCGGGATATCCATAATGATGGGTACTCCGCCGTAAGCGCGAACTAAGTTGAAATAGAAAAGGGCACGTAGTACTTCGGCCTCTGCAATGTATTTCTGAACGGCTTCATCATTTCCGAAAAGTTCTTTTCCTTTCTCAATGACCGTGTTGGCTCTTATGATTCCTTTGTAGTGATGAGCCCAGTAGTTTTGGTTTCCGCTGTTGTTGGCAGATATGGTAAATTTTTCAATTTCATGTCGGAAAGTATTGGCATAATAATTGGTCTGATTCGGGAATGCGACATCCGAACGCACATCACCGAAGAGATAGATGCTGGCCGAATACAGTCCGTTGTCTCTCAATGAAGAGTAAGTTGAATACAATGCCGAACGTATATCATCGGGTGACTTGTAGAAATTTTTACCCGTTAAAGTGGTTTCCGGCTCAATGTCTAGAAAACCAGTACAAGCGGACATACAGGTAGTAACCAATGCCATTGTAAATATATTCTTCAAATTTTTCATATTCTTTTTCATGCTTTAGATTTATAATGTAACTTTCAGTCCCATGGTGAAATTTCTGGATAAAGGATATCCGGTACGGTCGATGCCCGGTGCGGTGGCCGAACGGAATGTGTTGGCTTCGGGGTTCATACCGGTATATTTGGTGAAAGTATGCAAGTTGTCGATATTGAAACTTAGTACTAATCCGTTTAAAAAGGTTTTCCGAAGCATCTTTTTGTCGAATGTGTACGAAAGTTGGATATTACGGATGGACAGATAAGAACCATCTTCGAGATATCGGTTGGTAAATTTACTCATTTCCGTAGTTGGACGTACATCATTGGAGGTGTAAGTACGGTCCGCTAAACCATTACCCGGCGATTCGGGCGAACGCCATCTGTCTACTACTTTGATGGAAAGGTTGTTATTGTTGTTTCCGCGGAGTGTTTCACGTAATGTATAGTTGTAAATCTGATTTCCGTATTGTCCGTTCAACTGAAAACTAAATGAGAAGTTTTTGTATGAGAATGTGTTGACCATACCGGCATTGAAACGTGGATAAGGATTTCCTATAATAGTACGGTCATTATCATCATAAAGTCCGTCACCGTTGAGATCATACCATTTACAGTCTCCTGGACGAACGTTCGGGTCGAAAGCTAGTCCTGAATAGGGGTCGTTCCGCAGTGCTTGAATCTCCTCCATTGACTGATAGATACCGCCGAATACATTTCCGTAGAACATACCTATCGGATAGCCTACTTTCGTGATGTTTGATTCTGCTACTCCATCAGTGATGGCTTCAGAATCGAGTCCTAGTGCCAATACCTTGTTTCGGTTGGCGGAGATGTTGAACGTAGTTGTCCATTTGAATTTGCCGGTCAAGTTACGTGATACGATATTGAACTCGATACCCTTGTTTTCAACGGAACCGACGTTTTGTAGCATGCGTGAAACTCCTAAAGTGCTTGGAACGATTGTATTGAGAAGCATATCGGAGGTGATAGACTTGTACAAATCAAGTTGCATGAATATTCGGTTGTGGAAAAGACCTATATCTATACCTAAGTTTGTCTGTTTGGACACTTCCCATTTCAAATCTGGATTAGCAATGTTCGATGGAGCCCAGCCATTTACAACAGAACCATCTACTATATACGATTGCTGTGACATTTTGGTCTCATAGTTGTAGTCTCCGATAGCATTGTTGCCGGACAAGCCGAAGCTACCTCGCAATTTGAGTTCACTAAGTACTTTCCTGAGTGGTTTCATGAACTTTTCTTCTGTCATAGCCCATCCTGCAGAAATGGAGGGGAAATAACCATATTTGTTGTTCTTTCCGAAGCGGCTTGAGCCATCTGCACGGAATACTCCTTGAACCATATATTTTCTTTTGTAGTCGTAGGTCAGTCGGGCTATGTAGGATAGCATACGGTCTTCGGTTTTATTATAATATCCTCCGTTGACTACACCTCCGTTGATGGAAGGTAGAGATTCTGTCGCAAAATGATAGGCGGATGTGTAGAGCTTGTTGAGTTGGTTGCTTTGTATAGTCATACCTCCTACGGCACTGATGTTATGGTCTCCGAACTCTTTCTGATAGGTCAGTATGTTTTCGTTAATCCACATGAGCTTGCGGGTCATTGTGGTGGAAGCCTCAGAGTCAGTACGGTTTTTGCCAATGGAAGCCGGATACCATATTGAGTTTTCGGATGACATGATATCGATAGCCAATGATGGTTTGAACGTTAATCCCTTGGCCAACTTTAATTCGAAGTTAAGACCGCCAACAATGCGATTCTGACTCGTTTCGTTTTTGTACTCATGAGCGATTCTGACTGGGTTGTCTTGGTTGTCAGCTAATGGCGAATCGGTAAGAGTGGGGAATGCACCGGTTTCGGGATCTCTTGAATCGGTTGCCTTAGTCGGTGCCAGGTTGTACTCTAATGTGGAAAAATATTCTCCATTCGGGAGTTTGACCGGGAAAAAGGGATACATGGAAATTGCGGTTCGGATTACACTGTTCGAGCCTTCTCCGCCTTCTCTGGTCCTTCTCTGATTGATAAACGTAGGAGCAAAGTTCACAGTTACTTTGGCCCATTTATTTAATTCGATGTCGAAGTTGGAACGGAAAGCGAATCTTTTCATTCCAGTACATATCAGAATACCTTCCTGGTCGAAGTATTCGCCGGAAATTCGGTAACGCATATTTTTACTTCCTCCTGCAATAGATAAGTTGTATTTCTGTTGAATGGCATTTTGGAAGATGGCATCTTGCCAGTCTGTATTGAGATTCTCGTCGAAAGGAAAATAGTCTTGATTTTGATTTGTTGTGTAACGGAATCTTTCATTCAGATTCTTATCTTTATAATATTCCAGCAATTGGGCTGTGTTCATCAATTCAAACTTATGTTGTATTTGGGCTATGGTGGTTGCGGCATTAATGGTTATTGTTGGTTTTGCACTTTCACCGCGCTTTGTGGTAATAAGTATTACACCATTGGCACCGCGCGAGCCATATACAGCGGTTGAAGCGGCATCTTTCAGAATCTGAATGTTGGATACATCATCAGGATTGACTGCTGACAGGCCGCCTTCCATCGGTATTCCGTCGACAATGTATAAAGGTTCCGAGCCAGCAGTAACGGTACCGATACCACGAACTTCTACATTAATATCACCACCGGGAGTTGCATCGGAAGTCTGTATACGAACTCCTGGCACTAAACCCGAGATGGTCTGTTCGATGGAAGAACCTACATATCCAGATAATTCTTCGGATTTGATGGAGGTCATGGCAGACGTTATTGTTCTTTTGGTCTGGGTTCCATAGCCAATGACTACGGTTTCATCCAACATATAGCCGTCTTCAATCATGACTACCTTAATAAGTTTCTTTGGATCTTTGATTGTGATCTCTTGTTTTTGAAATCCGATGAACGAAAATTCAAGAATTGGATTTTTACCTTTCGTTTGAATTTTGAAAGTGCCATCAATAGTAGTGGTGGTCCCATAATTGGAATTTTGGCAAAGGACATTCACGCCGGGTATAGGCTGTCCTTGCTCGTCAACAACAGTTCCTGTTGCAAATGTTCGGGCATTCTGGGCGTATGTATTTCCATCTGTATATGAAGAAACTGCAAATATGGAGAATACAATAATTAGGAAAAGAATGCGGATAGAAATAATATTTCTCATATAGTAATAAATTTAGTTATGCCACAAAAATACAATCAATATACTAATTTTTTATAGGATGTAAAGCCGCCAAAGAGAATTTGTAAAACAGTATAATATATAATATATTGAATAATAGCTGTTTATGTGCCGTGAGTGATGGGGAAAATGTAATAGGTGTGTGAACTGTTTATAGTTGAGGAAGGTGTTGAATATGGAGATATCGGATTTTATATTCATTTTTACCATAACTACATAAATTGTCTTTATTTCCAATGTATTTATTTGATTTATAGAGTTTTATCTGTTGGTAGACTTACTTTTATCTTAAAATGGAACCAGATGTGACTCAATGGTATTAGCATTTCGTATATTTGCATAAATATAAAAGTATTTGTTTTCCCTTTCAACAACTAAAATCGCATAAAATATGAAGAATCACTCAAGACATTTTGTAGCCGCTACTTGTGCTTTAGCAGCATTTTCTCCTGTTGAAATGATGGCTCAGAAACAACCTAACTTTGTTATTATCGTTGCAGATGATATGGGATATGGTGATGTGGGCATATATGGTAATGAGTATATAAGGACCCCGAATATTGATCAAATGGCGCGAAAGGGGATGATGTTCACAGACTTCCACTCGAACGGTTCAGTTAGTAGTCCGACGCGTTGCGGGCTATTAACCGGACGTTATCAACAGAGAGCTGGTTTGGAGAGAGTTCTTTTAGTACCCCGGAATGATAAAGATAAGGAGGTGGGACTTCCGTCGGAAGAAATAACCTTTGCAAAAGTCATGGGAGACAATGGATACCGGACAGCTTTGATTGGCAAATGGCATTTAGGATATTTACAGAAACATCATCCGATGAATTTCGGCTTTCAGAAGTTTGTAGGTTTTAAGTCCGGAAATGTCGACTATCAGAGCCACCGCAACCGTTATGGTGATATGGATTGGTGGGATGGACTGGAAGTGAAAGATATGCCGGGATACACAACAACCCTATTAACAACGCTCTCTGAAGATTATATAAAGGAAAATAAAGATAAGCCGTTTTGTCTATATATAGCACATGCGGCTCCTCATTCTCCCATGCAGGGCCCTCATGAGAAAGCGATTCGTACAGAGGCCACTCCGGAAGGGGATAAAAACTCTGATAGATCGAATAAAGAAATCTATAAAGATATGGTAGAGGAATTAGACTGGAGTGTAGGGCGGATTCTGGAGACACTGAAGAAATATAAACTGGATGAGAATACTTTCGTTGTCTTTTTCTCCGACAATGGTCCGGTAATAAATAATGGAGGTTCTGCCGGAGGATATAAAGGTGCTAAAGGAAGTCCATGGGAAGGTGCTCATCGTGTTCCTGGCATTTGTTATATGCCCGGTACTATTAAAGAGGGCACAACATGCGAACAAACAGTGATGAGTTTCGACCTTTTTCCAACTATGTTGGATATGGCTGACATTCATTATAACGATTCAAAGAAGAAACTGGATGGAACCTCTCTGGTGCCTTTGTTCAAAGGAGAAAATCTTGCTCCAAGGCTTTTATTTTGGGGTAATGGTAATAAGACTATATCAGTGAGAGACGGTAAATGGAAACTGGTTCGTTACAATCAAAAGGGGGACATTACGCTGCATTTGTTTGATTTGAACAATGACCCATACGAGAAAAACAATTTGAGCAAGCAGGAACCTGAATTGGTTGAAAGACTGGACAAAGAGATTACCCACTGGGCTGAGTCCGTCTATTCGGAAGTTCCTGATCAGTTTGCTCGAAAAGTACAGCGCACGAATAAAAAATAACACGTTAACATACATAGTAACTATGAAGATAGAAAAAACAGCCTTGTTGGCATTGGGAGCTGCTATGACTTCCGGTGCGGCTTTGGCCTCGAATACGGTTGATAAATCGACTCCTAATGTCTTGCTGATTCTTGTAGATGATCTTGGATTGGGCGATTTGTCCTGCCAATATGCCAAAGATTTGAGTACTCCCAATATTGATCGCATCTTTGAAACGGGAGTACGTTTGGATAATTTTTATGCCAATTCATCGGTATCTTCTCCTTCGCGTGCCGCACTGTTGACCGGGCGTTTCCCGGCTATGGTAGGAGTGCCCGGAGTCATACGTCCCTCCGTTGACCAAAATTGGGGCTATTTCGATCCGTCTGCCGTCACTATGCCCGAGGTGCTCAAGAATGGTGGTTATAGAACCGCGCTGATTGGTAAATGGCATTTGGGTTGGGAAAGTCCGAATCTTCCTAATGAAAGAGGATTTGATCATTTTCATGGCTTTCTTGCGGATATGATGGATGACTATTACACGCATCGGCGACAGGGAGGAAATTATATGTACCTGAATGACAAGGAAATCGATCCTAAAGGCCATGCTACCGAATTGTTTACTTCATGGAGTGTGGATTATATCAAGAAAGAAGCAAAAGAGAAGAATCCCTTTTTTCTTTATCTTGCCTACAATGCTCCCCATTCTCCTTTGCAACCTCCGGTAGAATGGGTGAACAAGGTGCAAGAGAGAGACAAGTCTCTGCCGGTTAAGCGTGCAAGGCTGATAGCCCTGATTGAACATTTGGATTATAATATAGGTAAGGTGATACAATCTCTTGAGGAAAGTGGTCAATTGAATAATACGTTGGTGATATTTGCTTCTGATAATGGAGGAGACCGGGGAAGTATGGCGAACAATGGTCCTACCCGGGGTGCCAAAGGCGATATGTTTGAGGGTGGTATTCATGTCGCTTGCGCATTGAATATGCCGGGAGTTTTCGAAGGTGGCCGACGTGACAATCACTTCGTGGTGATGATGGACCTTATGCCTACTATATGTGACTTTGTAAATGTACCAGTCAAGCATGAGATAGACGGTATTTCCGTACTGGATGCCATTAAGGGAAAGACCCAGAACACAGAAGACCGCTTTGTCTTCTGGCTCCGAAATGAAGGTGGCGCGCAGTTTTGTGGCAAGTCACAGAGTGCTGTGAGGTATAATGAGTATAAACTTTTACAGAATCTTCCCTTTGAAAAGTCGCAGATGTTCAATTTGGAAGAGGACTCTTTGGAAACTACTCCGCTACCTTTGCAAGGGGATATGTTTCGGAAATTGAACAATGCAATGACTAAACATTACCGTGCTTGGGGGGCAGTCCCTTGCCAGGCACCGTCTAAATAGAAACTTAAATCATAAAATAAAACTAGTATGATGAATTTAAAAATGAAAAACAAGACTCTGTTCCTATGCCTTCCAGCTATATTAAATGTCCCTTTTGGAGGCTCTTCCGTATTCGGAGCAAATCCAGAAAAAGTCAATAAAGAAAATAGCCCGAAACGTCCTAATGTACTTGTATTACTAACGGATGACCAGACATTCAGCACTATCCATGCCTGGGGTAATAACGAAATTCAGACTCCGAATATGGATAGGCTTGTCAATCAGGGTATGTCATTCACCCAAACTCACGTAATGGGCGGGCTCAATGGCGCCATCTCGCAGCCCAGTCGTGCGATGCTCCTTACCGGGCGCGGTCTGATGGATGTACACCGCAACGGACAAATCATCCCCAAGAATGAGAAAACATTTCCCGAACTGTTCCGCGAGAACGGCTATACAACCTTCGGAACCGGCAAATGGCATAGTGACAAAGCTGCATTCAACCGTTCGTTCTCTACGGGTGCAAATATTTTTTTCGGAGGAATGCATCCCTATGGAAATGAAAAGGAAGAAAAGGGACACCGATGCCCTTATCTGCATGAGTATGACCCGACAGGGAAATACAAAAATGGTCAATGGGTAAATGCATCACTCAATACTTTCTCATCTGAGTTGTATGCCGATGCCGCCATCAAGTTCATTGAAACAAATGCATCGAATGATAACCCGTTTCTGATGTATGTCGCATTTACTTCGCCGCATGATCCGCGTAACGTATTACCCGATTACGGACGCAAATACGGCAGCAAGGAAATTACGATGCCAAAGAATTTTGTCACACAGCATCCGTTTGATAATGGTGATCTTAATGAACGTGATGAAAAACTGTTGCCTACTCCGCGTGTACCAGAACAGGTGCTTGCTGAAAGGGCCCGCTATTACAGTATGGTGAACGAGGTAGATGTTCAGATAGGACGTATCCTTGATATGCTTGAAAAAAGCGGCAAAGCCGATAACACCATCATCGTATTTGCTGCGGACAACGGCCTTTGTGTCGGAGAACACGGACTGTTGGGGAAACAGAACTTATATGAAGCAGCGGTGAGAGTGCCTTTAGTGATATGCGGACCTAATATCCCGCAAAATGTCATGAGCGATGCCTACTGTTATCTTTATGACCTTTACCCCACTCTCTGTGATCTTTCGAATATAAAGGCGCCAACTACTGTTAAGGGTATTTCATTAGCGCAAACCATACAGAACCCGAAAGTGAAAAAGCGCAAGGACATATTGCTGACATATATTAACCTCCAAAGAGCCATCAAGAAGGATGGCTTCAAACTTATACTTTACAATGTGGACGGTCAGCGTCATCCACAGCTTTTTGACCTTAAGGCGGATCCAATGGAAATGAATAATCTTTATGACAATCCGAAGTATAGTAAAAAACGTGAAGAGCTTACTAAATTACTTTATGCTCGAATGGCGTCTGTTGGCGATTTCTGTGATCCTACTAAACCGGATTGGGGCTATCCGACGAAACTGAAATGGGAACAAGTTGTTAAAGTCAATCCTTGATGTAGAAGAATGTGTGTTCGGGGGCTTGTATAGCTCGATATGAGAAAAATAATCATTCCCACTGCAATAAGAAAAAAACAGCTTATTGCAGTGGGTGTTTTTTTATTGTCCGATACGTCCCACTCTTTCCTCGAAATCGTTACGATCACCAATGGCTTTGCTTCTCATTTTTGAGCGGTAGTTGTAAATGGTCGATAGTGAGTATTGCAGGAAATGGGCTATTTTCACACTATCTGTGATTCCTAACCGAATCAGTGCAAAGATTCTCAGTTCGGGAGTCAGTAGTTTACCAGTACCAGGTATTATGGCATTTTCGGGTGATAAGAGCGCGTTAAAGTCCGCTACGAAGTTGGGGAATAAGTTGAGAATAGCTTTGTCGAAATTATTGTAGAACTCGGCCAAGTCTTCTTCCGTGTTCAACGAAGATTTGAGGAAAGAAACCACTTTATTGATATCTTCACTCTTTGCTATTTTAAGGGCTCTTTTTTTGAAACTGTCTATCTGAGTGATATAGTTGGTGTATTGTTCCATATATAATCCCACATATTCTTCCTTAATTTTACTGCTATCAGCCAGTGCAGAGTTTATGTTTTGTATTTCATCCAAATGATATGACAGGCTTTTATTGGCTTGTTCCACTTTTTTCTTTTGCTTTTTTAGTTGGGTGAAAAGTATAAATAATAGGATACAGACAAGGCACAGCGAACTGAGTAGGCTACTAATAATAACAAATTTGCGTTTTTCTTTCTCTTGAAAAGCCTTGTCGATGAAGAGGTACATATCCGAGGCTTCAATTGTATTGATTCTGGCATTACATAAGATGGCATCTTCCATTGCATTTTTCATGTATGTGTATGCCCGATCTATGTCTCCACTCTCAAAAATAAGTTTTGCCAATATTCGCAAAGAACGGTTCTCTCTAGTTCCGCTTATTGCATCGGATATGGCAGATATGGCAAAGTACTTGATTGCATTCTTAGAGTCACCTTTGCCTTGATAGGCAGAGGCTAATGAATAAGCTAATATGCCGGCATTCCGTGAATATTGGGGATAGCTTAAATAAGCACTATCCAGCATATAGATGGCATCATTATATTTCTTTTTGTGTAGCAGGATAGGAGCAATTGTGAAAGCCCGTATATTGGAAGGGACTTCTGCGCATTGAAGTAAAGAGTCACGATAAGTTTGTTCTATCAAATCATTCTTGCGTGATTCTATTTCACTGGAAGCAAAATTCTTTTGGTGATTGTAGATAGTGGCTTGCCCGAGGAAGTATTCCACTTTAAGTTTGGGAGACAATAATTCATGTTGTATGGGATTGACAATGGACAATGCTTCTTTGAAAAATCCCATGGAAGATAAAATACGTGCATAGTCTAACTTGGCTTCAATGATAAGCTCTCCATCTCCACTTTCTTGAGCTAATTCATTCATATGAATAGCATAGGTTAAAGCGGAATCTTTTTGAAAGGAAGAATAGGCGAAACATAATAATTCGGCTATTTGTACTTTTTTGTGTATTTTATGGTGTAACTTCAGTTCTATTTTGAGACTATCTATTTGCTCTTGCTTTTGTTCTGCATAATCTAATTTATACTTTAGGGCTTTATCTAATGTTTTTAGTAATGATTTGATTTCATCGTTAGCTGTAGCCGGATTGATAAAAATAAAGCAGAGTAACACAGGTAAAATAAACTTTCTCATGATTATATTAGATTTTATCGCTAAAGCTGAATTTGGGATAAAGGTAAATATAATATTTGATAAATGCTAGCTTGTGATTTAATTCGTAACCATACTATTTTCCGCCACGCCAATTTTATCGGCTGTCTTTCAGCCGATAA